>JAHFOX010000001.1:56200-63016 GCA_023261445.1 Planctomycetota bacterium | reverse complement strand
GTTTTAATTTTATGGTGTATGATGTATGCAGTGCTGCGTAAGAGTCTCTAACTGAGATTGTGAGTGGCTGTTTTGCATGTACGTCAATACTATAAAATCAGACAGGCGTTACTTGCCAATTCTTCATGGTTCGTACCACCATTCCGGTCTATTTACAAACTTTTAAAACAATTCTTGTTAATTAACAAATATAAAAACTATCAGAGAGTCCAAGGTTTACTTAAAACCTGACTTACATTTTAACATAAGGAGATTCAGTGAATTTCAAATCGTTTAATTTACATCCGAGCATCATGTCTGGTGTGCAGGAGCTCGGCTACGTCACACCCACACCTATCCAACTTCAGGCAATTCCGCCAATTCTTCACGGACGGGACATCATTGGCCTTGCCCAGACGGGAACAGGCAAAACAGCCGCTTTTGTGCTTCCGATTTTACAGCGGCTGTTGGAGGGACAGCGAGGCTGCGTACGCGCCCTGATAATAGCGCCCACGCGTGAACTTGCCGAGCAAATACACGAGGCCACACAGGGACTGGGTAAACAAACAAGACTACGCAGCACTACCGTCTATGGCGGCGTGAACATGACACCGCAAATCCAGAAATTACGCGGTAAAACCGAAATAGTCGTTGCTTGTCCCGGACGGTTGTTAGACCACATCCGCCAGGGTACAATCAATCTGTCACAGATTGAAGTGCTAGTGCTTGATGAGGCAGACAGGATGTTCGACATGGGCTTTTTGCCAGATATTCGTAAGATTTTAAAACACCTGCCGGCGCATCGGCAAACTTTGCTCTTTTCGGCTACCATGCCTGATGATATAAAGCACCTTGCGCACGACATCCTGCGCAATCCCATCACAGTGCAAATAAACCATACCATGCCACTGACTACGGTATCGCATGCATTATACCCAGTAGAGCATCACCACAAAAACACGCTTTTGATGAAGCTTCTGAAACACATAGATACCGAGTCGGTACTCGTATTTACACGCACAAAACAACGAGCTATGAGCGTGGCACAGCGGTTAAAAAAAGCAGGGTACATAGCAACGGCTCTGCAAGGAAATATGTCCCAGAATCAACGCCAGGCTGCACTCGACGGTTTTCGCAATGGTTCATTCAAGATACTGGTAGCGACCGATATTGCCGCCAGAGGCATTGATGTTTCTTGCATTTCGCATGTCATTAACTTCGACATGCCCGACACCGTTGATGCATACACGCACCGTATCGGACGCACAGGCCGCGCTGCCAAAACCGGCGACGCATTCACCCTCACCACGCAAAATGACAACGCCATGGTACGCTCTATCGAGAATACACTTGGCTTGAAGCTTGAGCGCCGCAAGCTGGAAGGCTTTGATTACACTGCAGCTCCGGCACATAACACTCAGGAAGTCCCACTTCAACAAACACAACGTCACCACAGACGAACTGGAGCAAAAAGGGCCGGGTCATACATGTCATCAGATTCCAAACCACGAACTCATAGAACAAGTGCGGATCGCTTTGGTAAGCGACGTACTTCACACGCAGCGCATGCGTCAGGTTCGTCAGTTCGGAGACCGCACAGTTCGCATAATTAGTCGCGGAGAGGCGCAACCGTTCGGCAACCTTTTTACCATGAATACACGAACATATTATTATTGAATAGGGGCACTGAACACCGTGTCCTTGCTGTTCTGGTGGCTTTGTGGTTAGAAAGTTTTGTAATGGTTTAAGGAGCTGCGTGTTATAAACAGTTCGTCAACTTACCAAATAACGTAAGGTCTGTTACTTCATGTATCACAACGTCTACCAATTTCCCCACCAAGTCCTGCAAACCGTTGAAAACAACGATATGGTTTTGTCGAGTCCGACCCGATAACCTATTCGGGTCTGACTTGCTGGCGCCTTCGACAAGTACCTGCACCTCCTTACCTATCGTCTTCTTGTTTTCCTCCAAGCTTATGCGTTTCTGAATTTCCAGCAGTTTCATATTTCTCTCTCTTTTGATTTCATCAGGGACATCTTCTTTCAAATCCGCCGCCTTCGTACCTGTACGCGGTGAATACTTGAATATAAAACAGTTTTGGAACCGAATATCTTCCATCAATCGTACCGTTTCCTGAAAATCTCCATCCGTCTCTCCTGGAAAGCCCACAATAAAATCACTAGCAACGGTAAGGCAAGGAATCAATTCCTTTGCATAAGATATCAAATCCCGGTAATAACCTACCGTATAACCACGCCGCATTCTTTTAAGGATTTGGTCAGAACCTGATTGGGCTGGCATGTGCAAATGCTCGCATACTTTGTCAAGCTGACTCATTGTTTTGATAAGGTCAAATGTCATGTCTTTTGGGTGTGAGGTAACAAACCTTAACCTTTCGAGTCTTTCAATACTGTTCAATTCCGTAAGCAAATCGCCAAGCGTAACGCCTCCGTCAAGACCTTTTCCATAGGAATTTATGTTTTGTCCCAGCAATGTAATCTCTTTACAACCATTTGATACAAGCGTATGCACTTCCTCTTTTATATCAGCAATTGTCCGGCTGATTTCACGCCCACGAACGTAAGGCACTATGCAATATGAACAATAGTTATCACATCCACGCATCACAGTAACAAATGCCTGATAAATATTCGGACGATACGTTACGGCCCTCTTTATATTAACGACTTGCTTTTCATCTATTGCAAGGACAGGTGAACCGTGATTTCGAATCTTTAATATCAGCTCTGGCAGTCTTGAGAACATGCGTGTTCCACAGACCAGGTCAACATGGGGCATGCGTTTAAATATTGCTTCGCCGTCTTTTTGTGCCATACATCCAAGAACTCCCACGATAACTTCCGGATGTCTTTTCTTCAGTGTTTTCAGAGCTCCTAAGTGGGAATACACCTTATCCTCGGCATGCTGGCGTACACTGCAGGTGTTGAATAAAATGACGTCTGCCTCATCAACCTTGTCAACGATTTTATAACCCTCTTCCTGCAATAACCCTAACGAAAGCTCGGCATCGAGCTTGTTCATCTGGCAGCCGAAGGTTTCAAAAAAAACGTTTTTGTATTGGCTGTCTTTACTAATAAAATCAGCAGATTTGATCATAATATAACCGCTTCGTACGATATGCCTTCACGCTTGAGTTAGGTTTTAAATAAATACATCTTTAAATATGCAGTTATCCATTTCCCGCAATCGGCATAAATCTGATAGATGAGAGCTTGTTTACTAAATACTAACATAATGAATTAATTTTAACTAACCATTGAACGCAATCCAAGCATTTTTTAACATCACTCCTTATAGGGTTAAAAAAAGGTTAGTTTTTGACTTCAAAGACATTTCTTGTATAATGCAAAAGTTGATAAAATGACCGAAGCTTTGCAAGGTCATTACAATATAAATTACTTTTAAACAAAAAATGAATTCAAAATCCCCCGTTAACAATACTCGCATAATAGCGGTTTGTATCATACTGTTTGTAGGCTTTTTATTCTTATTCAATACAGGAAAGAGGGATTTATGGGCTCCCGATGAACCCCGATACGCGCAAGTCTCTAAAGAAATGCTGGACACAGGCAATTTCATCGTTCCCCACTTAAACAGCGCACCATATCCCGATAAACCACCTCTCCTGTTCTGGCTTATCAATTTGTTTTCACTGCCATTTGGAAAGATTACAGCATTATCCGCACGCCTACCTTCTGCTTTTGCAGGAATTGGCTGCTGTCTTGCCATATTTTATCTTGGCAAAAGGCTGTATCGTAACACACGAATTGCTTTACTATCAGCGATCTTTCTTGCCACAAGTTCGAAATTCCTGTGGATGTCGCATCGTGTTGCATTCGATGTCCTGCTCACATTTTTTGTAACTATGGCAATACTCTGTTTTTATAAAGGATACACAGAACAAAAAAACAAGGGACGATATTATATCCTCTTTTATGTTTTCATGGCACTGGGCGTGCTCACAAAGGGACCTGTGGGTTTTATCCTCCCATTTCTGACTATATTAATCTATCTTATATTAAAAAGGGATACTAAGATATTAAAGGAAACCAAGCCGTGGTTGGGAGGGGCGATATTTGTCTTTATCGTTTTTACATGGGTATATTTGGCAAGTATCTATGGCGGTAAAGAGTACACATACCAGATTCTTTTTAAACAAAATGCCGGCAGATTTGCCAGTTCGTTTGCCCATAAACGCCCGTTTTATTATTACTTTATAAATTTCCCCGTTAATTTTTTACCATGGAGCTTCTTTATTCCGAGTATCGCAATATACCTCTCTTCCAAGCAAGTACGTGGAAGAGTACAAAATATCTTATTGCCTGTTATTTGGTTTGCCGTTGTTTTTATTTTCTTTTCCATTTCGTCAGGGAAAAGAGATATCTATGTACTTCCATTATATCCTGCCGCCGCTATGCTTACGGCTTGGTTTATAAATGAATTTGTTGAACAATTTCGAGAAAAGCGATTTAAAATAATTGGCTATTATCCCTGTTATTTACTGGGGATTATACCACTTATACTAGGCATCTTTTCCCCAATAGTCATCTATAAACTCTTTCCGCAATATACATCTTCAACAATTCCATTTGTAATAATTCTCTTATTGGGTGGTATTTTGATGCTCCAGCTTGTTAGACACGCAAGGATAATCCCTTTTCTATTTACAGCCATTTTTGTTATTTTTATTGTTTTTAGTATTAGCACCTTGAATGCTATTCCTATACTGAATCAATATAAATCTGCCAAAGAAATCTGCGACAAAGTCAATTCTATAATGAAATCTGGTGATAAACTGGCAATGTACAGTTTTTTTGGAGACCCTTACCTTTTTTATACAAACAGAAACTATATAGAAGTGATACGTAATATAGACAATCTCAAACAATTCATGAATTCAAACGAACGTGTTTTTCTCTTTATACAGGAGAAAGACTTCAAAGAAGTTTCTAGATCTCTTGAAATACCAATGTTTATCCTCGGAAAAGATTCTGTAGGGCACCGAGATCTTCTCTTTGTTTCAAACAAGGACATTCAATAAAATAGTTTAGTTTAGAAATTTTATGCGATTAAAAGACAAGGTTGCACTGATAACCGGCAGAGGGACTGGCATTGGCAAGGCTACGGCTTTACTCTTCGCCAAAAAAGGAGCTTCTATCGTCATTACTGGCAGAAGAAAAGCACCTCTGGAAGAGACTATTTCACAAATAAGAAATTTACGCGAAAATGCTGTATTTGTTGCCGGAGATGCTACAAAAACAGACGATGCCCAAAATATGGTCAGAAAAACGACCGAAACCTTTGGTCGATTGGACATCCTTATCAACAATGCTGGTGTCAATTATAAACCTGACGCAACCAGCGCAACAAATGAAGATGCAGGGTGGTGTCATCAATATGACAAGGCGTACGGCCTTAGAATTAGCTCCCCAAAAGATTCGTGTGAATTGTATTTGTCCGGGTATTGTGGATACTGATATGTACCGCAATCCAGCGACAACAATAAAAATAGGCGCCTGTAATTAAACAAATAGTAGGAAAAAATTGTCGCAATTAAATAAGAAAATCAGTCTCAATCGGGTTAAGACTCCTTTTGTTTATTCTTTGAACAAGACCATCCGTGGTATGACCATAAGGGCGATTTGCCTTATTACGGGTAGGGTAAAGATTGTACGAAATAATCTTCATGGAGAGCGGTTCGAAAAGATATTGCTGGTACGTACCACCCCTCGTATGGGAAATTCCATCCTCTCAACACCAGCCATATTCTTATTTCGAAGAAATTTTCCCCACGCCAGAATTGACTTTGTTGGCCCTTCCGTAACCAAGGTTCTTTTTAAAAATCTGCCCATTAATCACTACTTTAATATTACCCATCGGTTTCCCAACTCTTTGTGGGACAATCTCGCACTTCTTAACAAAATCAGATCTGTGGGTTATGACCTAGCAGTTGACGTGAGTTGTTCGCAATCAGCCATGGGTTCATTCATCGTAGGATTTTCAGGCGCGCGCCTCCGGGTGGGAGCCCAAGGAAAGTGGGACCATTGGTTTAACGTTACAATTCCGAGGCCGGCAGAAACAAACAAGTATCGAGTTCTGCCAGCATTTCTTAGCGCTATGGGTATTGAAACTCAGCCGATTTTTCCATTATTATTATTATCTCCATCTGAAAAAGAAAATGGTCGTAGAAGGATAGAGACTTTGGTAGCAGGGAGCGGAGTCCCTGTTGTTGGAGTTTTCGTAGGGGGTAGGAAAGCAAAGGCGAAAAGATGGTCTCTAGCGAATTTCTTACAGCTAATTACAGCCCTTCGTGCTCAGGAAATAAAAGTCATTGTTTTTTTTGGACCAGGAGAGAAAAGACTGATGAGATTTTTCAGTCAATTACTAGGAAAGGATATCCCCTTTGTCTTTGAACTTTCAATTATAGCCTTTGCTTCTATGGTATCAAATTGTTCTCTCTTTATTGCTTGTGATAGCGGTCCAATGCACCTGGCGTGCGCAGTAGGTGTACGCACGATTGCAATATTTCAAAATTCAGATTTTAAGCGCTGGGGGCCCCCAGCAGACCTAGCTCAAATCGCATACGAACCTGGAGGCATCTCGGCCGAAAAAGTTTTTAAAATTTCCCTTGGGGAGTTATATTGTAACTCTCAATCCAGCGATAATTCATAAACATAGCTTGAAAAATGTTGTGAAAGGCTTATATTAGATGAAAGAAAAGAATTATAAAAAACTGGAAAAAGGACTTCCCCTGACAATTCGTTCGGGACATACTATCCGATTGGAAATGACTAAAGAACCCTTGACTGTCCACA
>JAHFOX010000001.1:40407-56100 GCA_023261445.1 Planctomycetota bacterium | reverse complement strand
CACTTCGAGAAGATGTTGCTATTCAGATGGCGCTAAGGAGACAACATATTCCCGATCCTACCGCAGCTGGTGATTTTTGTGAATGTTTCTCCCTTGGTCATATCCTTCAAATAAATGAGGCATTTGGAGATATCCATAAGGCATCAAAACATCCTGATATATTGCATTCACAACTTTCGCAATCACATCCGCTTGGTCGAATTGGCAAACCAGAGGACATCGCCTACGGTGCACGCTCCTCTCCCCGAATGAAGCCAATTGGATTACAGGGACCGTACTACCAATTGACGGTGGCTTTACAGCACGATAACCCCTTGTACTGAACTAAATGAGAAAATAAATTCGAATACATTTGTCAGATAATACTATGGAAATAAAATTACAAAATCATACTAAAAAATTGACGAAACAAGACATTCCTTTTCTCGTAGGCCTATTTTTACTCGGTCTTTTTCTATTCTTATTTTATACATGGGCTATGCCACTCATTGATCCCGACGAGCCGCGATACGCCTCCACAGCACGCGATATGATATTTAATGGCAACTGGATTGTACCTCATTTTAACGGCGAACCCCGCATCAACAAACCTCCTCTCTTCTATTGGACTGTTGCTGTTTCTTACAAATTTTTTGGAATAAGTGAATTCAGCGCACGGCTACCCTCCGCACTGGCAGCCATTGGAACAACTATGATTACCTACCTATGGGGGAAAAGGCTTGGAGACCGCAATGATGGATTTTGGGCAAGCGTGATGCTGATAACCAGTCCTCTGTTTTTTCTCATTTCTCGTTTTTGTATTACAGATATGCTGCTGACATTTTTTATCACTGCAAGCCTTTACATTTTTTTCGTCGAATATACGGAACCCAACAAAAGCAACCGCAAAAGATTGCTTCTTTATTTTTTATTGTGCATGGTCTTTCTTGTAAAGGGACCTGTAGGAATTCTGTTATTCATCCTGATTACAATATGCTTTCTGTTATGGATGCGCAATTTTAGTTATATCAAGAAGCTTTGGTATCTACCGGGATTCCTGCTTTTTCTTGGTATTATTTGTGCATGGGGCATCCCATTTTGGCTGTCTTTAGGCACAAAGCAAATCTTTTCATTGCTTTCACAGGAAACTTCTGGACGTTTTGTCAGTGGCTATGCTCATCCAGAGCCTTTTTATTATTACCTGCCTGTATTTATGATTGGGTTTTTTCCATGGTCGTTGTTCGTATTCATTACTTTTACACACATATTTAATAAAAGAAACCCTTTGTCTGCAGAAGACAAAAAATA
This sequence comes from Planctomycetota bacterium, assembly GCA_023261445.1. Taxonomy (GTDB): domain Bacteria; phylum Planctomycetota; class Brocadiia; order Brocadiales; family Brocadiaceae; genus 2-12-FULL-39-13. The sequence continues at coordinate 54,813 of JAHFOX010000001.1, read as the reverse complement.
CGTGTATTTCTTCTGTTCATGGCTCGCCCTTACCCTGTTCTTTTTTTCCATGTCCCACTCGAAGTTAATGACTTATATTCTTCCCATGTCTCCTTCTGTTTCTCTGCTAACGATCCTGATTTCTCGATGGGAAAAAGAAGGCCATTTGGGAAGATGGGTTTTATATGCATTGTTCTTGGCGCTAATCGTATCCATAGCGCTTCCTATTGTGCTGATATTAACAATGTCCAAATGGGTTCCAGATGACCACAATCTTTCCACATATCATATTGTTATACCAATTATCATTCTCTTGGCTGGGACGCTTATAGCTTTCTTTGCTTTTAGCACCGTAAGGCGTTTTTCTGTAATACAAAAGATTTTCTGTTTTACCAATTGTTTATTTCTTATCATCACCATAGTCTATTCATCGAAATACCTAGGAACATTCCGCTCTACAAAGGACATTGTTAAAGAATGCCTCTCAAAGAAAAAGGAAGATTACGCCCTTTTTAGTTATTCAAGAATCGTACCGAGTCTTATCTTTTACAGCGGCAAAAATATCCTGGAAATAAATGCCAATACCAAATTTGAAAAACTTGTTCCCGATAAGAAGGAATCAATTTACGTTTTGATGAGTTTAAACGATTATCAGAAAAGAAAAGACTGGGTTCAAAAAAAGAAACTTCATGCCGAATGCCAGAACAATGCCCATGTTATATTAAGGAGGGAAAATTGAACAGCACAAATCCATCCAGTGAATGTTTTTTAAGTCAAAACAAATATCTCTGCTTTCTAAGAAAAGAATACTTATTTTCCATACTGTGTGTAATCAGCGGCTTATTGTTCTTCTTTGAATTAGGCGGCAGAAGTTTTGAACTCCGCGATGTTCCACGATATGCCGAAATGGCAAGAGAAATGCTACATTCAGGCAGTTGGATGGTCACCCAATTTCACGGGCATATTTATATGAGCAAACCTCCTATGCTGATGTGGTTGATTGCAATATTTTCGTCTGTTGGCCACCAGGTAACCCCGCTTACAGCACGATTGCCCAACGCACTTGGAGGGTTTGCTGGCGTCCTTATGACTTATTACTTCACCCAAAAATTTTCCACAAAACGCATTGCATTTCTTTCCGCCGTCATCCTGACTACCTGTCAGAAATACTTCTGGCATGGCAGGGAAGCACGCACAGACATGCTCTTCACCGTCTTTGTTATGTTTGCACTCTATTTCTTCTATCTTGGCTATAGGGAAAAAAGAGGGTTTTATATCGGTTTCTATCTCTCGCTGGTATTTGCCACACTGACAAAGGGTCCGTTAGGGATTATCTTTGCGTTCAGTATAATTGCAACCTATCTGGCGCTTCAAAGAGATTTGAAATCATTCAAAACTATGCAATGGCATTGGGGAGCCGTCATCTTCGTCTCGCTGGTAGGCGCATGGGTAACTATCTTCTGTTTAAAAGTTGGCATTAAACCCCTTATGTTCACTGTAAAAAATGAATTTCTCACCCGCGTTAACAAACCCATCAGTCACGCAGAGCCCTTTTACTACTACTTTGTTAAGATATGGACAGACTTTGCGCCGTGGTCATTGCTTATTCCGTTTGCTTGTATTTATGCCTATAAAAAATGGCGTGAAGGAAATTCACATCTTACTTTCATCTCTTGCTGGCTGGTTGTAATTTTTGTATTTCTGTTCGCAGCTAAGGCAAAGTGCACACGATACATGATCCCGCTCTTTCCCGCCCTTTCTATACTGGTTGCAAACCTGATTAATGAGACGTATGAAAATATCATTCTGAGTCCAAGATGGCTAACCTCTATAACAAGATGGATTGTCCTAATACTTGCAATAATCGCTGCTGTTGCGGCAGTAGCCGTGCCTTCTTATTTCCTAAAACCCTTGTGGATAGGCATCATCATTTCCATACTTATCTTAGTAATATTAATTAAGCTGTTTTCGCATTTCCGCAAAAAAAACCAACTACTAAAAGTCAGCATAGCCTTTATTATTCTTATTACCTCTGCAGGATGGATGATTTATATTGACCAGCTTACAAAAGAATCTAACCGCAGGTCTTTTGGCCCTGCGCTTGTTTCAACAATTAAAGAGGAGACTACAGCATGGGATGGATACACTATCCGTGGATACAAAATAGACCGAAGCGTGTGGAATATTATCAACATGAATCTCAACATGCCAATCCCTCGAATTGAATCCCTAGAAGAGCTTAGGCAATTCTTGAACTCGACGGACACGAAATCTATTTGTATCATGGAGAAAATAGTCTTTGATAAAATAAAAGAAGACGTCTTGAACAACGAAATAAAGACAATAGATATTTATGCCAAAAAGCATCCACTTGTCGTGTTAACAAGAAAATAAAATGGACACGACAGTTTAACAAACGTACAAAGAGTCGTAACCGCCGTCAAAATCTGAATATTAATAGCCGATTGCTGGATGCTATATCAAAATTTGCGGTCGCTTTTAAAGCCTGACATTCAAATGAATAAACAGGTTCTCACATTATTAATTCTACTCTTTGCAAGCCAATCAATTCCTTTGTCATTACAAAACACATATCCACAAACAATAGAGAATACCCAACAGAGATCACCGAATATCAACATAAATCCTGTTAATCCTGTCTATAAAATTTACAAAGACGTTTTTGAACAATTTGGTGATAATGCAGAATGCTTTTATAAACAATACGGTATCTTCGCCCTTGAATTTTTGAAAGAGTACAAAATCAATGGTCTTGCCCTTTTAGAAAAATACGGCGGGGAAATGGCTCGCCTGTATCCACTCTTGGATTACAGAGACATCTTTCGCCTATATAACAACCAAGATAATATTACAAACAATTTCCATCTATTCTCATCCGAAACGCTTGCCAAGTTTTATAAGGACTTTGGGGAAGAAGGAATAAAATTTATTGCCAGTAATCCTGAGAATTTCTTTCTTATCGGCGAAGATAAGGAAAGGGGCTTTGAGTTAATTCGCCTTGCCAATGAAAAGGGTGACATTGTCTTTCCTCTTGCACGGAAACATGGGATTGTCTTTGCAAGGCTCTACGACAAAGACGTTTTGAATATAGTTATTAAATTCCAGGAAGACGGGCTTCTCGCTATCAAAGAATATGGAGAAAAGGTAAAGATTTTATTCAATATTTTTATTGATGATGATACCTTTTACAATGTAATAAAGACTTATGGACATAAACAAACAATTCCCATCATCTACCTTTTTTATGATAATAAAGATTTTAATAGTCAGGTTTACGATTATGTGAAAAAAACAAACGCTTACGAATGGCTTTCAAGCTGGTGGTATGACACAAATACACCTTCGGCAAACACTCAAACTGATGCGGCAGTAAGGCGCGAAAATGCCAAGCGGGCTATTAACCTTATCTTTGAACTGGGAAATGATTTTTTGGATAGGTTTGAAATCCTCGATATTAATAACGTCAGAGAAGAAGCAATCACGACAATCACTAATAAATTAAGAAATTTTTTTACCTCTGATATTGAGAAAGTCAGTCGAAAAAGAATTCGGCAGGAAGATATTACCTTCCAAGATAAGTTGTTTGCAGGGCTTGATATCCTGGGATTTGTTCCCATCGGCGGTGGAATATCCAAAGGGGCAAAACTTGCGGCAAAGGGGACTCGCTTTGCCAAGACTACAAAGGGTTTTAAGGGACTCGTTCACCTGACGGAAGATATTGTTGCAACCTACGGAGACGATGCTGTTCAATTTGTGGCAAAATATGGGGACGACGGCATCGCAGCATTAAAGGCAACTAATGGTAAAATCCTAAAATTATCTGAACAATACGGAGATGATGTCGTTCGATATGTATCTAAATACGGCGCTGATGCTGGAAATGCGATTGAAAAATACGGAGACGATGTCTTGTCGTTAGCACATCAATACGGCGACGATGTCGTAAAATTCACCGCACTCTACGGTGACGATGCAATCAAAGTTATTCAAAAACACGGCAAGGATGTTGTACTTTTGAGCTCTGTTTATGGTGACGAAATCATCAAACTATCTGCTATTCACGGAGATGATGTCATCTTATATGCCTCAAAATATGGCTCAAGCGGCGTAAAAGTCATAGAAAAATACGGAGGTGACGTAATTCGTCTTTCAAATAAATACGGCGATAATGTAATTAAATACGTCGGCATATATGGCGATGACGGACTCAAACTGGCAAGGAAAGGAAAAGCAGGGCTTTTTGTGATGCGCTTTATGCCGCCAAAGGCATTTGCGAAATGCATAAAATTTATAAAATACGGCCTGGTTGCCACAATTCTATTTGCATTTCTTACACACCCTATAGCATTTTTATCAGGTCTGATAAATGCTCTTGCATGGCTGTTTGGCACCAGCCCGGTAATCATAGCCGTCATTCTCGGCCTCGTTGCTTCCTTCTTAATCATACATTTTCTAAAAAAATTTAGCTGGTTTTTCAAGCCGTTTCTGGTATTTTTTAGGCTATTAAAAAAGTTTGTATAATCAGTTATAAACTCAAATATTGAATGCGTTTTATGAAATACTATTTCCATTAAACAAGAATTACAATCCAATCTATGTCCAACCACACAATAAAAGTCTTTCATAAAATCTGGGGCGGATTTGCAATTCCACATAAACCAATTCGCTTTAGATGGATTGATTTTCTTCTCGTTTTAGGCATTGCTGGACTCTTCTACGGTTTCATTTCAGTCGAAAAAGAATGGGCGGGCGTCTGGTACCCTGTAGTCGAAATTGACCTCAACCCATGGAATCTGCCAAAATATACCTTCTTTTCGATGTTGCGCGGAATTATCGCTTACGGATTATCTCTGGCGTTTACCCTTGCTTACGGTTATTGGGCGGCAAAAGACAGAATGGCTGAAAAAGTATTAGTACCTCTGCTTGATATCCTGCAGAGTATTCCAGTCCTTGGTTTTATGCCCGGGTTAGCTTTAACTTTTGTGGGCTTATTTCATAAGTCAAATATCGGCTTGGAACTTACTGCAATTATAATGATTTTTACAGGTCAGGTGTGGAATATGACACTTAGTTTTTATCATTCTCTTTGCTCTGTGCCTGCTGATATGCGTGAGGTGGCTAAAACTTTTCGGTTTAATTGGTGGCAGACATCAAATTGGGTTGAAATCCCTCATGCGGCAATTGGACTTGTCTGGAACAGTATGATGTCCATGTCTGGCGGTTGGTTTTTTCTGATGATAAGCGAGGCATTTGTTTTGGGTCATAACGATTTCCGACTTCCCGGCATTGGTTCTTACATGAGCATTGCAGTAAATCATGGCAACTTACCAGCGATGGTTTATGCTATTATAGCAATGGTTATCATGATTATATTTTTAGATGTATTCTTATGGAGACCCGTAGTTGTCTGGTCGCAAAAATTCAAAATTGAAGAAACAGGACAACAATTCATGACGTCATCATCCTTCTTTCTGAATTGGTTAAAAAAGGCGGGACTGCTACAATACGTTGAGGGTATCTCCATCTACCTGATAGATTTTCTTGCCAGAAATATTTCATCAAAAAAAAGGATCCCGGCAAAAACTATTGAAAAAACACGCATCCCCTTTTATATCTTTAAATGGATAATATACACTGCCTTTATAGGTATTTTTGTATTTGGTTGTTGGAAACTATACCACATGCTTCAAATATTACCATTGTCAACTTGGGGACACCTCTTGTGGTATGGTTGTCTAACTTTATTCAGAGTTTTATCCGCCGTTGCCATTGGCACTCTATGGACGTTGCCAATAGGATTAGCAATTGGACTTTCTCCAAAGCTCTCTCGCATATTCCAGCCCATGATTCAAATTGCAGCCTCTTTTCCAGCTCCTATGCTATTCGTACCGATTATTATTTTTCTCCAAACGGCTGGCATGGGGCTTGGTTACGGAAGCATTGTTCTTATGCTGCTTGGAACCCAATGGTACATTCTCTTTAATGTAATAGCAGGCGCTATGTCCATACCTGCCGATTTAAAAGAAGCAACGCATCTTTACGAAATGAACCTCTTGCAAAGATTGAAAAATCTATATATTCCATCCGTTTTCCCTTTTTTAATAACGGGCTGGGTTACGGCTGCAGGCGGGGCATGGAACGCAAGTATCATTGCAGAACACATGGTGTTTAGAGGGCACACCCTTGCTACCTGCGGACTTGGAGCCGTGATCACTCAATCCGCAGAAAAGGCTGACTTTGTACTATTAACAGGCGCCGTATTAATCATGTCCGCTATTGTCGTAATCTTCAATCGTGTTGTGTGGCGAAGTCTTTATATTACGGCACAAAAAAAATATACATTATAAGCAAAAGATATTTTTAAATTCTTGGAACGCAATACACTTATCATGAAAAACACTTCATTATTATGTGAGCTTAAAGACATAAACCATGGCTTTGTCCTGCCAAATGGTAATCAAGTAACTGTGTTAAAAGACGTAAACCTATCTATTTTCAGGGAGGAAATAGTTGCATTGCTGGGTCCCTCCGGTTGTGGAAAATCCACCCTCCTAAGAATACTAACAGGATTAATCCGCCCCACAACAGGACAAGTTTTATACCACGGCATGCTTTTAAAAGGTGTTAATCCGGGAGTTAGTGTCGTTTTCCAGAATTTTGTGCTTTACCCATGGATGACGGTGCTTGAAAACGTGGAAATAGTCTTAAAGGCAAAAGGTTTGCCTCACGACGAGATCAAACGGCTTGCAGATAAATCCCTTCATGATGTAGGACTCACAGGTTATGAAGAAGCGTATCCCAGAGAATTATCCGGCGGCATGAAACAACGTGTGGGTATTGCACGCGCCTTGGTAGTAGAACCAGAAATCCTTTGCATGGACGAACCTTTCTCACAAGTTGACGCATTAACTGCAGAAACTTTACGCACCGAAGTGCTGGATATCTGGTCATGTGCAGAAAAAAATCCCACAACGGTTTTTATGGTCAGCCATGACATCAAAGAAGTTGTCTATATGGCAGACCGCATTGTGATTATGGGCAGTAATCCCGGCGGTGTTCGTAGTATTTTACAAAACCCTCTCTCCCGTCCTCGTGACTACCGATCAACAGATTTTCTCAATTTTGTAGACCATATTCATCATATTATTACAAGCGCTATTATTCCTGACGAAGAAATTCCAGTTATCCATGTAACTGTTCCAATGGAGGTCGTATTAGAACCACTGCCAGATGCATCCGTAAACGAGATTATCGGACTACTTGAGGTTCTCGACGCTCATCAGGGTGAGAAGGATATTTTTCACCTTGCAATTGAAATTCATAAGGAGTTTGGACATTTAATCAACATTGCCAAAGCGGCTGAATTACTGGATTTTGTTGATACTCCAAAACAAAAAATATTACTCACGGAATTAGGAAAAAGGTTTATAGACTCTGATACTAAAAACAGAAAACATCTCTGGAAAGAACAATTGTATAAATTAACTATTTACAAACGTATTATGGATATGCTCAAAAACGCTCCAAAAGGAAGACTTGAACGTAATCATGTTGAGGAAGAACTTGTTTTACACTTGCCGCAGGAAGATCCATTAAAGATGTTCAACATCCTCACAAGCTGGGCACGATACGGCGAACTCTTTGCCTATAGCGAGGATACTGGTTATATTACTTTTGAGTAGAATTACATAGAATATTTTGATAATCTAGTAAAGTTTTTTAGCCGGGTACCGATCTGAATTTTTTATATTATCTGCCTTGTGAATATTTTTTGGGAAAATAATCAAATGTTATTACAAATCGCGTTATTTTTTGCTGGTCTTACAGGACTATATTTTGGCGCCGAATGGCTCGTAAAAGGGGCATCCAGATTTGCATGTTCTTTTAATATTAAACCTATAGTCGTAGGACTCACGATAGTGGCATTTGGCACTTCTATGCCAGAACTTGTTACCAGCGTGATTGCAAGTATTAAACATTCAAGCGATATTGCTATGGGCAATGTCATCGGAAGCAACATTGCTAACATTGGGCTTATACTGGGGCTATCCGCCGTTGTTCAGCCCTTGCGCATTGATATGAACCTCATCTACCGCGAGATGCCAATCGTGGTTGGCATCTCTGTGCTTTTGTACTTCATGGGTTGGAATGGCACTCTTAGCCGATTGGAAGGGGGTGTATTGCTCGGAGGTATTTTTTCTTATACCTATTACGTATATCGCCTTGCCCTGAAGGAACCCGACGCCATTGAACTTGAATACAAGGAGTTCGAGGAGCTTCTCGAAACAAAAAATAATACAGTTACAAAGGATTTATTTTTGATTGTAATAGGGATTATCGGTCTTGTCGGAGGCGCATATCTACTGGTTCATTCAGCTATTTATATCGCCAGGGTCATTGGTGTCAGCGAGCTTGTCATAGGTCTCACTGTTATTGCCGTAGGCACCTCTCTGCCTGAATTAGCCACTTCTGTGATTGCCGCTATACGCAAAGAATCAGATATCAGCGTAGGCAATATTTTGGGGAGTAATATTTTTAATATTCTTGCTGTTTTGGGTGTAGCAGCAATGATTCAGCCATTACAAGTTAACAATGCCTCACTGCGTGTTGATATGCCGGTTATGTTATTATTCAGTATATGCCTCATTCCTATAATTACATGGAAGTTGGTGCTTACACGTTTGCAAGGAGTATTTTTGTTGATTGGATACGGCATTTACATACTCTGGTTATTCAGGTAATCTTTTTTTTAAAATACCACCCAACCTTTTATTATTGCCCGCAGATAGTAATCTCAAATTTAAACGGCGATTACGGCGTGCCAGCAATTATCTCATTTTTTTGTTTATCAAGCGGTACGGGCGGCATGTCCCCATCAATCTTTTTCGCATTTACAATTGTGCCCATAGTACTTCCACGATCCATCACACATACATTGCCATTGACAATATTAATTGAAAAATGATTACGGGAAACATTGTAAGGCTGGTCATCCTGAAGATACAGATCGTTTGAAGATAATACGTCAGAAGAGGGACGGGAACCTAGGCGTCCAACCTTAAAAGGAAATTTATTTACAACCAATGCCTTATTACCTATGGCTCCCCTTGCCAGTTCAGATACGGCCGAAACGGCAATATTGGCAACCTGTTTTCCTGCAGAGGATACGGGTCGTGTCTCTTTCTTTATAACGTTTAATTCCTAAACTTTTCTTTTGTTAATAACTCCAAACTCAATTGCGCAACTTTTTCTGGTTTTATCTGTGTCATACATCGGTGGTCCTTTGGACACACCTTAAGCTGACATGCAAGACAATCTGTATCCGCCCTGATAACTTGCCCTATTTCCGCGGGAGTGTCTGTATATCGCGGGTCGTTTGGACCCATCAATGTTACTACTGGTCTCTTAAAGGCTACGGCAATATGTCTGGGACCAGAATCCACTGTAATCAATAACGCACATCCTTTTATCAACGCTTTAAGGACGTCCAGAGATATTACTTTATTAGCCAAATTTATCAATCTTGATTTTGCTAACCGCTCAATATCTTGCGCCAATTTTATTTCGTGAGGTGCGCAGACAATGGCTATATTACAATCCAATTGACTGCTAATGCTGTCCGCTGTTTGTGCAAACCCTTCTGCCGTCCAGCACTTTGAAGAACCATACGCCGCCCCTGGATTTAAAAGGATAAGCGGTTTACCATTGTTTAAATTGCAATCTTCCATAATTTCTGCTGCTCGCCGCCGACCTTCCTCAGCAATAAATAATTCCAATTCCTTCGAGCGCACTTCACAGCCAATTTCAGTGCACAAACGCAGATAATAGTCTCCCATGTAGGTTGGGCGAAACTGTCCGTTTTCATACAGGCGATCCACTCTATCTGTAAGCAGACACGAACGGGCATCCCTTTTATAGCCAACCCGCCGTTTCACGCCGCCCAACCAGAACATGAGTACAGAGCTAAAGGAATTTGGGAATAGAAAACCAAGATCGTATTCTCTGGATCGGATTTGTTTTATAAGCGAAAATAATTGCGCACCTTTATTGTGTTGATTGGTTGAGTCTAAAAGAAGTACCTCATCAAACCACGGAGCGCCTTCAATGAGCTTCTGGACGTAAGATTTCAAGGCAATTGTTATTCTGGCATCTGGAAAGTTTTCCCTGATACAGCGAAATGCAGGCGTTGCCATAACAACATCGCCTACCCAGTTGGGTGAACGGATAATGATTTTATTTATATTTGCCAGCTTGTCCAATAGAACCTCACGTAAAAATAAATGTATTTTTGACTTAATAGTAACATTTAGTAAATTATCAAGGCAAGTATTATTAGGAAGGACGATTCCGATGCTTTTTATGTTGACACCAAAAGCCTTTACTAATAATATTGTGAGAAATGTTTTAAAAATCATTCCTGTTTTTATCAATAGAGACAATGAAATTTTATTGTTTCTATTATTATCACAAAATATGAGCTTTCGTCGTACCTATAGTTACAAAAGCATTTCATGTAAAAAAGGAAGGCGTAATGGAAGATTTATCTGAATTGATGACTATAAAACAAGCAAGCAATTGGGCAAGTGAATATTTAAAGAAGGATGTTACAACTTCAAATATATAAAATTTTTAAAAGAGGCATACCATGAAAACCTACAAAGTAAGTTTAGCGAGGTCTTATTTGGTAACAATTGAGGCGGAAAATAAAGAAAAGGCTTGTAGATTTGCGGAATTCTTTCTGGGTGATTGTCAAGATCATTCAGCATTTGACGACAGACAAAAAAATAAATTTTCAATTACAAAAGTTGAACTTGCTTTCAACGAAGCTATGGAAGCTGATGAACTCAAAGAATAAACCATAATAAATTTCTGTCAGTTCGGCTTTGCTAAATTTTGGATTAAATTTTTTACATTTATTTTGTTACATACAAATAAAATATGCCGCTTTACGAAATTATATCACTTATAGGTTTTATACTCGGCACCAGCCTGCACATAGTTCTTTCTATCCTCATTGTGCAGCGAAAACAGAAGACGAGAAGCGAGATTGCGTTTCTCTTCCTCGTTATCAGCGTGGCTATGTGGCACTTTGGGAATGCTGTATCATCGTTTAGCTTCATGCTGTTTGGAAAAGGCATTCCGTTGCTCAATCTTGTTGCCGACTCTATTTCTTACGCAGGGATTGGCTTTATGCCCAGTCTGCTGTTACACACCGCAGTTTTGTTTCTGTTTGAAAGCAAACCTCAGATTAAAAAAAATATACAACGGCTTATTATAATTGCCTTTTATCTGCCCGTAATACCATTTTCAGTAGTTATAAAAAATTTCATACTGTCGGAAGATACCTATCTGATGGTAACTGCCAGCTACTATGTTAAACCATTTGTTGTTTGGTTGATAATAGCTTTGTTTATTGCCGCAAGTATTTCCAAATGGCTTGCAAGAATGGTAGAGGAAAAAGAAGAACAAAAGTTTCATCTTGCTATTTTTTGGTCAGTAATAGCAATTACAATACTCATCGGATTTACATTACTTTTTGATGGCAATAAGCTCCCCTATGTTGGAAATTACCTTGTGTTAATTTCCATGTTATCCTCAATCTTCCCAAGTATTATTTTCTCCTATTACGTTTACCGGTACAATTATATGGAATTTGTGCTTCGGCGCAGTGTTTTTTATTCGTTCCTTACCTTAATTTTGATCTGCCTCTATTATTTTGGAATTAAGAAATTAAGCAAAACACTGGAACATCACTACCTTGTAAATGCAAAAATATTGGAGTCTGTATTTGTTATCAGCCTTGTGTTCTGGTTCCCGATACTCAAGGAAAGAATTCAAAAACTATTTAGAAAACTAATATTCTTCCGCATCGCGGATGGTGAGTATCTGTTAAATGAATTGAGCCACGTCATTAGTACAGACCCTCTGGTCAACTTCAACAAACTGCTCGAGTACGTAGTCACTTCAATTAATAAAGCAACTGCCATAAAATCTACGAATCTTCTTCTCTTTAAAAGTGAACGGACTCAAATCATTGGCGACAAAAAAAATGAACAAATCGTTCAATCAAATTTACAACACATAATACAATTTTTTGCTAAAGGAGAATATGTTGTTCTGAACAGATACGAGACAAAGGACGTCTCAATTATAAATGAAATGAGACTTCTGGATGCCGTCTTTATATTCCCGATATTTGTCAACCGCAGACTTACGGGACTGTTAAGCTTGGGACGTGCCAGACGAGGTATTCCAATTACTTCAGACAACCTGGATCAATTAATGATTATTGCCAATGAAATCGGCTCCGCAGTAGAAAAATCAAAGATCATAGAGGAGAAACTCCTCCTTGAAAGAAAGATATACGAAAGTGAAAAATTATCCAGCCTTGGACGTCTTTCCACGAGTGTGGCGCATGAGGTTAAAAATCCGCTTAGCTCAATTAAGGCTATCGTTCAGGTCATGCGGGAAGACTTGAAGAATAACGAGCCATTGCAGGAAGACCTTGCTATCATCGTTGATGAAATAGACCGGCTGACTAAGGTTGTCAATCAATTACTGCAATTTGCAAAACCTACTAATGAAGTGAAGACTACGGTAAAGATTGGAGATATTATTAATTCGACGCTGGTAGTGCTCAATCATGAGGCAAAACAGAATAAAATCACAATATCCTGTCAAATGCCTATGGATCTTCCTACAATCACCACCGATGAAGGGGCATTAAAAGAGGTATTTTTTAATCTGCTTCATAATGCTATCCAGGCAATGCCATCCGGAGGTAATATAAATATTAATGCCCATCTTCAGGCTTATAATAATACAATTCAAGTAACGATTGCTGATACAGGTCCAGGCGTACCACAGGAATCCCTTCAAAAAATTTTCGAACCATTCTATACCACTAAACAGGCAGGAACGGGGCTAGGACTCTCCATCGTAAAAAAGAAACTGGAAGAAATGGATGCTACCATTCATGTCGAAAACAATGGAGAAAAGGGGGCTTCGTTTGTCATAAACTTTCCTTTAACTGAACCTGTATTAACACAATTTTAAAACCATGCACAAACCATCAATACTAATCGCAGACGACGAAAAAGCCGCCCGCTATGGAATGAAAAAGATACTCCAGAAGGATAGCTACACCGTTTACGAAGCAAAAGACGGCACCGATGCCCTACAAATTATAAAGACACAACACCCCGAATTGATATTTCTGGATATCAACATGCCTCAGCTCGATGGCATGAAAACGCTGGAAGTTATCAACACTATGAAAAATCCACCTCTTGTGGTCGTTGTTACTGCTTACGGTTCTGAAAAGATTGCCGTTGAGGCTATGAAAAAGGGCGCCTACGATTACATTGCAAAGCCATACGAAATTGACGAACTTCGGATTATTACAAAAAATGCCTTTGAAAGACTTGCCTTGGAGGAAGAAAATGCCAGACTACGTTTAGAAATCGGACGATTGGAGGGTATGGGCGAACTCATTGGTCAGAGCGATGCCATGAAGGACGTCTTTGACAAGATTGAAAAAGTCGGCACTACTGACGTCACAGTGCTAATCCAGGGAGAAAGCGGCAGCGGCAAGGAGCTTGTGGCAAGGGAGATTCATAAACGCAGTAAGCGAAAGAACGAACCTCTTGTTATTATGAATTGCGCCGCCGTGCCAGAAACATTGATAGAAAGTGAACTTTTTGGACACGAAAAGGGCGCTTTTACAGGCGCAACAGAGAGAAGATTAGGTAAGTTTGAACTTGCAAACAATGGGACGATTTTTCTCGATGAAATAGGGGATATGAGCCTAAGCACGCAGTCAAAACTTCTGCGAGTCTTACAGGAACAAAAGTTTGAACGTCTCGGCGGCGCAGAAACACTCTCAGTAGATGTGAGAATAATTAGTGCTACTCACCGCGACCTTGAGGAAGAAATTGAGGAAGGCAGATTTCGGCAAGACCTGTATTACAGAATAAAGGTTGTCAATATAAATATCCCTCCGCTTAGACACAGAAAGGAAGACATCCCCCTGTTAGTAAACCGTTTCACACAACACTTTTCTGAAAAACACCAAAAGCAGCTTTTGTCAATTTCCAACGAGGCAATGCAGTTTTTAATGTCATATAATTGGCCCGGTAATGTCCGCCAGCTCAAGAACTTCATTGAGAGCGCCGTAGTGCTTGCCGATAGTGAAATTATTAACACACTAGATCTGCCAGAGGAGTTAAAACACCCCGAAAATACTACGGTGACGCTTAAAAACTTAGATTATAATCTTTCATTCAGGGATGCGAAGAAGATACTTATAGAGAATTTTGAGCGTGATTTTATAACAAAGAAGCTTGATGAATGCGGTGGAAATGTCAGTCGTGCCGCTGAGGCTTTAGATATGCACCGGCAGAACCT
>JAHFOX010000001.1:0-40307 GCA_023261445.1 Planctomycetota bacterium | reverse complement strand
TTCTCTAAAGCCTCTTTTGCCTTCTGGAGGTCTGAAATAACCTTTTGCTTTTCTGCAAGCTCCTGATCAGCTATCTTCTTAGCCTCTGTGTAATAAACAATTTGGTTTTTTACATCTTCCCGACCCCTCTTAACATCCGCAATCTGCAATTCGGCTTTTTCGGTAATCTTTTTACCTTCTTCCTCGATAGAAGCCATTTGTTGCGCTAATTTATTCTTCGCTTCTTCTAATGTATTAATTTTGTTTTGCTGTTCCTGAATCGTGGTCTGTAAACCACCGATCTGCACACCAACAGCCACCTTGATAGCGCCAAAGGTATCCACTTCCTTCTGTAATTCTGCCGCTTTTGCAGCCAAACCATCCTTTTCTGCGGCACATGCGGTAAACTTATCCTCAACCTCTTTCTTTGCAACGTTTGCCTTATCTAAATTTTCAATCATTTCGGGAACCTTCAAAACCTCCTTACGTCCCGCAGCAAGCTGTCTCTCAAGACCGTGTACCCGCTCCTTTTGCAATTTGTATTTCTGCGTAACTGATATCCCAAAACCAACACACAGCAGTCCAAAAAGACCTACCAATACCACCATAATTGCCTTTGTTTTCATGTTACAGCTAGACATTGGATACCCCCTTTTACTTAAACAATTTTACTTTTTAATTGCCTGTTATTTATTGAAATGCTTAATTTAAAAACTAAATAAACCTGAAAATCTAAAACGCCCCCTGTTGACTAAAACGTAGTTTGAGGATAATAGCAAAATATAAATCAAGTTTCAAGTAAAATTGTTGTGAAAAAATTGTCGTAAAATTGAACTTGATTTTTTAAACAATACATTTACATAATACCATAACTATTGTAAAAATTTTTTTAGCAAAAGCATATAAAGTATAAATCCTGAATTTGAACTTACTTATCACCAAAAACTGCGTAGGATTTGTTTGGTTTGCAACTTCGTTCTTGTATTACTTGCCAAGCATTGCTTAATATTAAACAAAAAGCAATCCTTATACAACATATTCCTTTCTATAAAAATGGAATTGGAATAATTTGAAACTGTTATGAATAAAGATAATTTTGTCCACCTCCATGTCCACAGTGAGTATAGCCTTCTTGACGGCGCTTGCAAAATTCACGACCTTGTGGATAAAGCAGTTCAGCTCAAGATGCCTGCCCTTGCCCTGACCGATCACGGAAACCTCTTTGGCGCTATTGAATTCTATGAAACAGCAAAATCAAAAGGAATAAAACCCATTCTGGGCTACGAGGCGTATGTAGCGCCGGGCAGCCGTTTAGATAAAGAATCTAAAAATGGAAAAGAAACCCTTAACCATATAACCCTTCTTGTAGAAAATAACGAAGGCTATCGCAATCTCTTAAAACTCTCCACTTCAGCATACCTTGAGGGATTCTACTATAAACCCAGAATTGATAAAGCGCTTCTTAAAACCCATTCCAAAGGACTCGTTTGCATGAGCGGCTGTATGACCTCGGAAATCAACCGCTATTTGATGAACAACCGCTTTGATGATGCCGTAGCTGTAGCGAAGGAATACAAAGATATATTCGGTTCAGACCATTTTTACTTAGAAATTCAAAACAACAATCTCGAACAACAGGCAAGATTGGTATCAGAAGCGTGTGAAATAGGGAAGAAATTAAACATCCCGTTGGTTGCAACGAATGATATTCATTATATGAATGCGGACGACGCCCTGGCGCACGATGCCCTATTATGCATAAATACAGGAAAACACCTGGCAGACGTACAAAGGCTGCGGTTTGGAACCAGCGAATTTTATTTTAAAAATTTTCAGGAAATGTACGCTATTTTCAAACATATCCCAGAATCCCTTGAAAATACTTCAAAAATTGCCGACCGCTGTAATTTGGAAATGACTTTCGGGAAGCTTCATTTACCCAAATTTACTCCGCCACAAGGATTCACAAATGGCGCCTATCTCAGAAAACTCTGCGAAGAAGGCGCAATTCAAAAATATGGCTCAATTACACAGAATATACGCAACCGCCTTGACCACGAACTTAAAGTTATTGAAAATACGGGTTTTGTTGACTATTTTTTGATTGTCTGGGATTTCATTCATTTTGCCATACAACACCACATCCCTGCAACAGGACGCGGCTCAGGCGCCGGCAGTCTTGTTGCCTTTGTGTTGAATATCACTAACATAGACCCCATCGAAAACGATTTGCTGTTTGAGAGGTTTCTAAACGCCGAAAGAATTTCCATGCCTGATCTTGATATTGACTTCTGTGCAGAAGGCAGAGAGAAGGTTATCCAGTATGTCAGAGAAAAATATGGCGGAAATAGCAACGTAGCCCAGATTATCACGTTTGGAACAATGAAGGCAAAGGCAGTCATTCGGGATGTGGGCAGAGTAATGAATATCCCATTATCTGAAGTAGATAAGGTTGCCAAGCTTATCCCCTACACCTTAAACATCACCTTAAAAGAAGCTTTGGAGCAAGAGCCTTCTTTAAAGGCTTTGTACGAGAGCGAAAAACATATTCACGAACTATTTGACATTTCTAAAAAGCTGGAGGGGCTGTGTCGCCATGCATCGGTGCATGCGGCGGGCATTGTAATCTCAGACGAACCGCTAACGGAATACGTTCCGTTGGCGAAAAGTGGCGATGTGGTCACAACACAATTCTATGATGAAATCCTGGTTGACAAAATTGGACTGTTAAAAGCAGATTTTCTCGGCGTTAGGAAGTTAACAGTCATTGACAAAGCGCTCAAATTAATTCGCGAAACCACAGGAAAAGATATTGACCTTGCAAAAATCCCTATGGATGACAGGGCTACATACGATTTGTTATCCCGCGGTGATGTA
Source organism: Planctomycetota bacterium (assembly GCA_023261445.1). Lineage (GTDB taxonomy): Bacteria > Planctomycetota > Brocadiia > Brocadiales > Brocadiaceae > 2-12-FULL-39-13. The sequence continues at coordinate 37,451 of JAHFOX010000001.1, read as the reverse complement.
AAAGGCATTTTTCAAGTAGAAACCAGCCGAGGCTTCCGGGAACTTTTAAAGAAACTAAAACCAGATAAATTTGCAGATATTTTGCCTCTTGTGGCGTTATACAGACCTGGCCCCCTGCAGAGCGGCATGGTGGATTCCTTTATTAATCGAAAACATGGAAAAGAGGAAGTAACGTATCTCCATCCCCTTCTCGAGCCTATATTAAAAGAGACACACGGAGTAATCCTATACCAAGAACAGGTCATGCGTATTGCCAATCGTTTGGCTGGCTTTTCCCTAAACCAGGCAGATAATCTCCGTAAGGCAATGGGAAAGAAGAAGCCGGAAATTATGGCAAAATTCAAAGACCAGTTTGTAAACGGTGCCATTGCAAATGGAATCCCGAAGGAAACCGCCCAGAGTATATTTGAATTGATGGAATATTTTGCAGGGTATGGTTTCAACAAATCACATTCCGCCGCTTATGCAGTAATTACATACCAAACCGCCTATTTGAAAGCAAATTACACCGTTCAGTACATGGTTGCTCAGTTGAGTTGCGAAAAAGAGAACACCGACAAAATTGTGGAATATATTGAAGATTGCCGTCGCATGGGCATCGAAGTAATCAAACCTGATGTTAATGAAAGTCAAGATGACTTTACTATTTCTGATGGAAACAAGATACGGTTTGGGCTTGGCGCAATAAAGAACGTGGGCAATAAGGCTATTGAATCCATAATTGAATCCAGAAACAAAACGGGGCGATTCACTTCCATCCTGGATCTTTGCAAACGTGTAGATATGCGTGTTGTTAATAAACAGGTAATAGAGTGTCTCATAAAATCCGGATGTTTCGATTCACTGCATGACAGCCGGACAAGACTTCTATCCGGACTCGATACGGCAATGCAGTTGGGCAGTATAGCAAATAAGGACAGGCGTACAGGGCAAAAATCTCTATTCAACATAGAAAGCGACACAAAAAATATGTTTATAAATGGAGATTCTGGAACGGATATAGAAACGCCAGAGTGGTCTGAAAAAGAACTGCGTCAGGCAGAAAAGGAAAGCCTGGGGTTCTATATGAGCTCGAATCCTTTAACCGCCTATAAGCAAAAAATCAAACAATTATCCAGTGCTTCTTCTGCAGATATCTCTGAACTGCCTGAGGGAAAAGAGGTAGTCGTCGGCGGTATTATTACAAATCTCAAACAAACCACGACCAAGCGGGGCGACCCCATGATGTATATCACACTGGAAGACATGAAAGGCGCGGTTGAATGTATTGCATTTAGCAAAGAGATAAAGACATTTCAGTCTTTATTAAACATTGAGGAGGTTGTTTTTGTAAAAGGGCAGGTTGGTTTCCAGAGCACAACGCCCACCCTAAGGGTAAAAGAAATTATTGCAGAAAAAGACGCACTAAAGCATCTGGTAAAATGTGTAACTGTCCGTCTTGATGCAGCCCATTTCGACGAAGAAAAATTGACTCAGCTAAAGGATACCATTAAAAAACACAGCGGTACGTGTCCGCTTTTCTTTGAAATTGTCACCCAGAATCAAGATATTGTTCAAATCAAGACTTCATCTCAATATTTCGTATCGGCAACAGATGCTTTCTTGTCAAAAATCAAAGAATTATTTGTTTCGGAAGTGCTACAAATCAACCAACCTGAAATGCTAGCAATTGTTTGAAATTGTTTGACCTACACCATTTGTTGTGCTAAAATTCTTATGTAAAGAAGGAGAAAGGGTGAAGGGGGGAAGAGTAAACAACTTAAGAAACTTCTCCGTTTCTCCCTTTCTCCTTAATCTTTTTTGTGTTTTTGCTGTGTATTTATCTTGCTAATTACGCTGTCTTTGGAGAAAAACAAACTTATGGCGGATGAACTTACTTATGCATTAGTTACTCCTTATAGCCTTTTAAAAAGCCGTACCGGCGGTATTCTGGGACGCCTGCTTTCGCTCACAAATCTTGACCTTGTGGGGGCAACAATGTTTGCGCCAAGCGATGCCTTTGTTGATAAATATTGTGCCACTATTGAAGAACAAGACACCAAGTCTACTTGGAAAAAGGTCATGATCAACTACATCAACAGCAACTTTCGCAAACAGAATAAATTCGGAATCACCAACCGAACGGTCTTGCTCTTCTTTAAAGGCCCCCAGTCCATTGAAAAATTAAAGGACGATGTAATTGGTCCTATTTCCAGCTTCCAGGGACATACTATTCGAGGAAGTTTCGGAGATTACATAGAAAGGTCGGATGGCACAATTGAATACTTTGAACCTTCAGTAATATCTTCAGCGGATAGTGCCACAAACGATAAGCAACTTTCCCTTTTTGCAGAGTACTTACCAAAAGACGGCGGAGTTCTTGAAGATATTATCAAATTTCCAGAAGGGGTTAAAACTGAAACAACATTGGTCATCCTGAAACCATTTGAGGAACAAAGCCCACTGCCGGGAAACATAATAGACATGTTTTCCAGAACGGGTTTATTTATTGTGGGAATAAAACTCCTCAGAATGAGTATCGCACAAGCCGAAGACTTTTACGGACCTCTCATAAACATCTTCAGGGAAAAGTTAAAACCCAAACCCGAAAAAATTGCAGAAAAATTAAAAGAAGGGTTCCAATCATTATTTACATTTGAAGTGCCAAACACAATCGTTAACAGTCATGCAGAACAACTGTCAGAACAGCTAAAAGACGTAAATGCAATGAATGAATTTAACAAGATTGTGCAATATATGACAGGATTAAACCCCGAGAAAACAAGCCCGGCCGATAAGAAAAAACCAGGAACTGCCCGATGTTTTGCCCTGATTTATAAAGGACCTGATGCTATCCGCAAAATCAGAAACATTCTGGGTCCTACCGATTCAAAAAAGGGCGAACCCGGCAAGGTGCGCCGCATTTACGGAGAGGATATAATGAAGAACGCCGCTCACGCCTCCGATGCGGTAGAAAACGCAGAAAGAGAACGAAAGATTATTGGACTGTGGGACAACAAAGGTCCTTGTGAGCTTAAAGAATTAATTGAAGGCTATCTGAAAAGAAAGTAGAGGCATGCAAATAAAGAAAATAAATGTTGGGCCTTTGCATGTATGCTGTTACGTTGTTAATGGTAATGCTTCGCAAGAAGCTATGATTATTGACCCGGGCGCTGACGCAGAAATTGTAATTGCTTTTTTAAAAGACAAACAACTAATTCCCAAAATCATTGTCTTAACACACGGGCACGGCGACCATATTGGCGCCAATGGTACGATCAAAGAAACATTTCCGGATATTCAAATCTGTGTGCATGAAGACGATCAGGACATGCTTCCTTATCCTGCAAAAAATCTTTCTATCCTTGCGGCATTTTACGGAGGCAGAACAGTGCGCTCTCCCTCGGCAGACAGACTGCTTAAGGATGGCGATACAATTGCTGTGGATAAATACACGTTTGAAATAATTCACACCCCGGGACACACCCCCGGCGGGATATGTTTATACAGTAAAAATCAGGAAAACGGACTGCCTCCTGTTTTATTTTCAGGAGACACGCTTTTCAAAGAAGGCATTGGACGCACAGACTTTCCCGGTTGCAGCCAAAAAAAACTGGTCAGGGCAATTAAGGAGCGATTATTCGTGCTTGATGAAAAGACAATTGTTTATCCCGGCCATGGCCCATCAACAACCATCGCAGAAGAAAAGAAAAATAATCCATTTGTTAATGCTTAATATTTAATGATATAAAATATCGGTAGTTCAAAAGATGAATAATAAAAGAAAAAAATCTTCAAGTTATACAAAAGTTTTAATAATAGCAATACAGAAGAAATTTTGAGATATCAGAGGTAATCATACATGGTTGAAAGAAGAGAAAATATAAAAGAGCTATTCATTGAAGAAGAAATGAAGGATTCGTACCTGAGCTACGCCATGAGTGTCATCATGAGCCGCGCACTTCCAGATGTGAGGGACGGCTTAAAACCATCCCAGAGACGCATCCTGGTTGCCATGAACGACCTCGGTTTGGGACCCCGCTCAAAATTCAGGAAATGCGCCAAGATTGCCGGCGACACGACAGGTAATTATCATCCCCATGGAGAGCAGGTGGTTTATCCAACCCTTGTCCGTATGGCGCAGGATTTCAATTACAGATACCCGCTTATAGAAGGGCAGGGAAACTTTGGTTCGATTGACGGAGACCCGCCAGCCGCTATGCGTTACACAGAAGCGCGCATGACAGAAGTCACCATGATTCTCATGGAAGATATCGAAAGAGACACCGTTAACTATGTACCCAATTATGACGATACACGTACGGAACCTGCTGTCCTTCCATCAAAATTTCCAAACCTGCTTTGTAACGGTTGCTCCGGTATTGCGGTTGGTATGGCAACAAGTATCCCTCCGCATAATGCCAATGAAATCTGTGATGGAATCACTATGGTCATTGATAAACCCGATGTAACCATTGAAGAATTAATGAAGGTCATTAAGGGGCCTGATTTCCCCACAGGTGCGTTAATTTGCGGTACTGAAGGAATCAAAGAAGGGTATTTAACGGGGCGTGGAACGGTCATTGTCAGGGCACGGGCACATACGGAAACTTCAAAGAGCGGGAAAAAGAGCATCGTTGTAACCGAAATACCTTATCAACTCAATAGAGATAACATTTTAGAGCGGATTGCTGAATTGGTGCGAGAAGACCATATCAAAGGCATTGCGGATATTCGCAATGAAAGCGATCGCGAAGGCAGCCGTCTCGTTATTGATTTAAAGAAGGGAGAAGACGAGGAGGTTATTTTAAATCAGCTTTATAAACACACAAAGCTCCAGGATAGTTTCAGTATTATCATGATTGGACTAATCAATAATAGACCTGAAACACTCAACCTGAAGCAGATGCTGGTTTATTATATCGAACACCGAAAAGTTGTTATTATCCGCAGAACCCAATATTTGCTGGAAAAGGCACAAGCCAGGGCGCATATCCTGGAAGGCTTGAGAATCGCCCTCCAAAACATAGACAAGATAATTAAGCTGATTAAATCTTCCGCTTCTGTCGAAGACGCCCGACAGGGGCTTATGGATAAATTTTCCCTTTCCGAGATTCAGGCAAACGCAATCCTGGACATGAAACTACAGAGATTGACTGGTCTTGAGCAGGGGAAAATTGACGAAGAATATAAAAAAGTATGCGCCGATATTAAAGAATACCAGGCTATTCTAGCCAGCGAAAAGCTGGTGCTGAATATTATTAAAAAAGATGTTGAAGAGGTTAAAGACCGCTTTGGCGATAAAAGGCGTACGGAAATCGTGGGCGCAGTCACAGAATTAAATATGGAAGACCTTATTGCAGAGGAGAACGTCGTCGTTACTATCAGTCACGAAGGATATATCAAAAGGTCCCCGCTTGCGTCTTACAGAAAACAGCATCGCGGCGGCAAGGGCATTACAGGCGCCGAAACGAAAGAAGGGGATTTTATAGAACATTTGTTTGTCGCATTGACGCATGATTACATCCTGTTCTTTACTGACCAGGGGCGTGTTTACTGGCAAAAGGTTTATGACATTCCACAAATGGGGCGGACGTCCAAAGGACGGGCGCTAATCAATTTACTGGAATTAAAAGAAGGGGAAAATGTAACCTCGCTGATCCCCGCGCGCGACTTTGACACCCGGCAATTGGTAATGGCAACCAGCCTTGGAATTATTAAGAAAACGGAGCTAAGCGCCTATGGCAACCCCAAAAAAGGCGGCATTATTGCCATTAATCTGGATGAAGGGGATAAACTGATCGGTGTGAAATTAACAAACGGCAAACAAGACATCATACTTGGAACCGAACATGGAAAGGCAATGCGTTTCTCTGAAGAAGATGTAAGAACCATGGGGCGCGTAACGCATGGTGTAAAAGGAATCAAACTCAAAGACAAAGACAAGGTTGTTGGTATGGTGGTTGTTGACGAGAACGCCTCTATGCTTACTGTTTGTGAGAATGGCTACGGAAAACGCACAGATTTTTCTGAGTATACAGCACATCGCAGAGGCGGACAGGGCGTCATTAACATTAAAACCACCGAAAGAAACGGAAATGTCGTAGCGCTGATTGATGTCAGAGACGAAGACGAGCTAATCATGATTACTGCCAAGGGGATGATTATCCGCACACCTGTAAACACCATTCGCGCCATCGGAAGAAACACACAAGGCGTAAAACTTTTCTCCGTAGAAGAGGGAGACAAACTGGTTTCAGTTGCGCGTGTTATTCCAGAAGACACAAAAGGCGAAGGCGTTACAGATGCCCTCTCTGACATAGAAACCGATGAAGTAGAAGCTGCAAAAGAAAATACACAAGAGGAAGCTGAAGAGTAAGGCTTAGAACAGTTAAATTAGGCTGCTTTCGGCAATGACGTAAGTAGTAGGGGCAAACGGCCGTTCGCCCCTACGAATTTATCATTCCCAAAAATTAATGAACCAAAAATATCCAATATCAGCTTGTATAATCACATTAAACGAAGAATCCCGCATACGTGACTGCCTCGAAAGCGTAAAGTGGGCAGGCGAGATTGTTGTAGTAGATTCATTCAGCGCTGATAAGACTGTTGACATTTGCAAAGAATATACCGACCGTATTTATCAACGGGCATGGCCTGGCAATGTAGAGCAAAAAAACTATGCCATTAGTCTGGCAAAGAACGACTGGATACTTTGCCTGGATGCTGACGAAAGGTTGTCTCCTGAGCTTATTAAGGAAATCCAGGATGCTGTTCGCAATCCTCGCAATGTCATAGGATTCTTTTTCCCAAGACGCAGTTTCTATCTGGGGCGCTGGATTAATCATGGAGACTGGTATCCTGATTACCAACTTCGGCTATTTAAGAAGGGCTGCGGACATTGGCAGGGCACAAATCCACACGGACGTATTCATGTTAAAGGCAAAACCCAATATATGAAACATGATATTCTTCACCTCAACTACAAAAATCTTTCTCATCAATTAAAGACGATAGACAATTATTCAAACATCTTTGCCGATATTATGGTTGAGCGAGGAAAGGGGTTTAGTCTATTTCAACTAATCTTCCGTCCCCTTTACAAGTTTATAAAGGTATATTTTATAAAGATGGGGTTTCTGGACGGACTTCAGGGCTTTGTCCTTGCGACCTCGAATGCCTTCTACATTTTTGTAAAGTATGTAAAACTCTGGGAAAAAACGCGTATTAAAGACAAGTAATTTAAACTACATAATCCCCTATTCCCCCTTTAGCAAAGGGGGATTAAGGGAGATTTGAATTGATAATAAATACTTATTAAAAACCCACGCAATGTCTACAATTAGAAAATTCTACGCATCCATCATACCTCATATTTACGCATATCTCGGAAAGACACGGCTTCCGTATTATCCTTCAAAAATATCTATAGAATCCGGAAACTTATGCAACCTGCGCTGTCCATTGTGTCCTACCGGACAGCAGGACAAAAGCGCCCAGAAGGGATTTATCTCTTTCGATGTATTCAAAAAGGTTACTGATGAAATGGGCAAAAACCTTACGCTAATCAGATTGTATAACTGGGGCGAACCACTGCTTAATAAGGATATACTCAGGATGATTCGTTACGCAAAAGAACGCGGCATTGATTTAAAAATCAGCACAAACCTTTCCATGAAAATGGAAGATGACCAACTAAGGGAACTATTAAAATCCGGATTGGAAAAGATATATATTTCTTGCAATGGCGCAAGTCCGTTAACCTACATAAAATACCATGTCGGCGGTGATTTTGAGCTGGTTATGGATAACATGAAACGGCTGGTTCAAAAGAAAAAAGAGTTGCCCCATTGCCATACAAAACTCGTTTGGCTATTTCACGTCTTCAAACACAATGAACATGAAATAATTGAAGCGCGGAAACTGGCTGAGAAAATCGGTATAAAAATCAAAATATCAAGAATGAGACCCGATATGGGCACGGAAATCTTTGAAACGACTCAAAAGGCATTAGAAAGAGACAAGGCGTGGATACCTGACAACCCAGCATACACCGTAACTTCAACGAAACAGCAAAAGCGAATAGGTTGTATGTTGCCATGGACGGAAACCATGATTAACTGGGACGGCAGCGTACTGCCCTGCTGTGCAGTTTACAGCGAAAGGCACTCATTTGGAAACATCCTTGAAAATTCTTTTGCAGAAATATGGAATAACGAGATGTACGTTGCGGCACGGAAAGAAATACTTGGGATGAAAAACGAAAAAAAAACAATTTGCCACACGTGCAAAAACAGCGGCTTTCTGCATGGGGGATGATTAAATTACGCATTCGGCAGCTTTTTCTATATCCCGCGAAATTTACGAAAGATTACGAAAACTGTTTCTGGTAAGTTCGGAAAGTATTCTTTCGTGTTTTTTCGCGTATTTCGTGGGCTTAAACAACTTTGAAATTCCTATATGTTTAAAGTAGCCACTAATCCCGACGACCTAATCAAGGTATTCACCGTGCGCGCTATCGTATTCATTGAAGAACAGGGTGTCCCGTACAACATCGAACATGACGCCCACGATTCAACGGCAATACACATCCTTGGGGAAGAAAACGGAGCGCCTTTGGGCGCAGGCCGCATACGCGCCGTCGGGGAGTATGCAAAACTGGAACGCATAGCGATTCGGAAATCGTATCGAGGAAAGGGGCTTAGCCACAAGCTCACGGAGTTCATGATAAAGGTTGCAAAGGAGCAGGGCTTTAAGAAGTTTAAGGTGCATGCCCAGGCTTATCTCGCAGACTTTTACAAAAAACACAGATTTGAAATCGTTGGAGATATGTTTAAAGAGGCTGGCATTGATCACTATTTGATGATTCGTAATGATTCAGAGCAATAAAGATCCTTTTTAGACAAATTTTAATTGTCTTTGCAAAACGACAGAATATTTACGTAAAATTTTATTATGGAAAAAACACAATGGAATAGACCGATAGTTGTGGCACTAATTACAGCCGCAGTAATAGTTCCGGTAACTACTATTATCAATGGTTTTTGTAGAAAAGCTAAGGAATTCACTCTGGAATTAGTTGGCTTTCCACAGTTGCGTCCAGCTGAACAGGGGAAAATAATACTATAGTAACGGCAATAAAGAGACCTTCTTATATGTCATTCCTGCATGTTTTTAGCGGGAATCCAGTCCTTTATTTATTATTCCCATGGATTCCCATTTTCATGGGAATAATAAAAGGGGAGGGTTGAAATTCCTGAACATTAAATTAGGCCGCCTTCAGCGATGACATCAGGTAGCCGCAGGTTTTAACCTGCGTAAACTGCGCAACCTGAAGGTTGCGGCTACAACTTTGAAATTCCTATACATCAAGTTAGGCTAAATTTTTACTATTGGTTTTGCGTTTCTTAACAATAGTGCCTCTTCAACTCGGACGCGTATTTAATTCCAATATTGTCGGCGTTGTGAGTCAGCCAGTCGCTCAGTCGGGTATGTCCTGTCGGAGTATTTTCTGATACTAAAAGATTTGACATCAAGCCATAAACTTCGTCTCTTGTTAACACAACATCATTGACAAAACAGCCAACCAATTTTGAAAGAAGGAGCGCCAATCCGGGCTTGAAGTGCATGACCTTTGTCCTCCTGTGTATCTTGTCAGCTATTAGCCTGACCATTTCTTCAAAGGTGTAAATTTCAGGTCCAACCGCATCAATGACCATATTTTCCTCACCTTGACCAGCTTTCACGGCTATCTCTGCCAAATCCTCCACAAAGACCGGCTGCAGTTTATAGTCGCCCTCTCCCGCAATTGCAAATACTGGAAATCTTCTTAGCAACCATGCAATATTATTGATAAGGATATCCTCATGCCCGAAAAGTACTGTTGGTCTGATGATGGCATAGGATAGCCTTGACTTGCTTATAGCCTTTTCAACTACTGCCTTTCCTCTGAAATATGGAAAAGGAGATGTCTCGCCGGCGTTAGTGATGCTGACATGCACAATCCTGCGTACGCCTGCTTCTTCAGCCGCCTTGATAAGAGTTTTTGTGTTCTCTACAGCCTTATCGAATGTGACTTGCCCATACGGGAAGCGCACCCAATAGGTGTTGTAAAGGGTTGTGACGCCTTTCAGGCTATTAATCAGTTTATCAGGATTATCGAAATTGAAGGGGGCAACACTTATCTTGTCGCCAAAAGGATTTGGACGGTCGGGATGATCGGTAATGGTTTTGACCTTTTCCCCCATTGAAAGAAGTTTTTGGGCAATATATTTACCTGTGTAACCGAAAGCGCCCGTTACAACATCTAATTCACCAGTGGATTCCATTTGTATTGCTTTTTAGCAGATGCAAACCAATCAGCGGAACGTAAGACAGAAAGATGAAGAATGCGACTATCTGGGCCGTTGACAGAGGATTCCATAAAAAACGCCCTATCAAGCCCAAAATATAAAGTAATGCAACAACAATACCTAACCACCCTAGCCATTCTGGAAATGCCGTGGTACGCACAATTGTCAGGCCTGACAGGCCTACCCAGCCCAGCAGTCAGGTGGCGCCGAAGAGGCAGAAAAGTCCCTTGCCATACGATTCGCCAGTCTTGTATAACACCTGCGCCGCGACTCTTTGCGCCTCATCTCCAGTAGCAAAGATATGCGCCAAGGTTCCTGTGGTTGTTGCGCTTCTCAAAGGACCTATAATCCCCAGTATAAGCGCTATCATACCGGCAACGAATGCCATCGAGGCGAGCGCCGCATCGTCTTTCCAGAAGGCATTCAAGACGGCAAGAAACACTGGAATCATGGCATACGGAATAATGGTAATACCCCACCAAAGCGTCTTCCACTCGCCATGTTTCCGATCAACTGTCATCAATATCTGACTGACATCGCTGCCTCTTATAACACTCCAGCGATTCCACAGATAGACATAAAGGCTAAATGTAACAACGGCATACACAAATGCCGAAATGCCGCCAATAGTAAAAAGATTTAGTTTTGTTGTCATATAAATACCCCGGGAAATTCCAGAATTAATAAAACCCCACCACAGAGAACACGTATGTTTAATTTTTTATCTTTGATTTTTAATTTTAAGCCGCTGCAACCTCGACGGACCACAGTCTTCTTTTTGCTGACGCCTCAGTACACCTCCATCATCCATGGGATATCTTCGCTGGCAAAGCGGATAGTGGTTTCCGTCATGTAGTTATATTCCGTCCTGAACTGTTCAAAGTGAGATTGTTCCATACCGGCAAGCATATTAAAAATCTTGCGATCTTTTTCATCGGCTGAGGATTCGGATGCCTTTCTATAAAAATCGCATGCTCTTTGTTCTGTATCCATAATAACCCTGATGGCATCTGCGAATGATGCCGTTTTTGCAGGTGTTTCAGGTCTTACAATCCTGCTTTCTCCACCTTCCTTCACTAGAGGTGTCTGCTTAAATTTTTCCTTATAATATGATAGTAGAAATTCGTAGTGTTTTAATTCAATATCAGCCATGATTTCAAACTTCAAGCGCGCCCCTTTATCCTCCATTTGCAATGCCAGATTGGAGTAAAATCGGCTTGCCTTCTTCTCTTCAGAAATAGCCGTTTCCAAAATATCTTTGATTTCGTTTGACATAAAGCAACTGACTCTTAAATATTCACACAAGTTCAGAACGTAGGTTGATGGGGGAGGCGTACCTAACATAATCCCCCTTAGTCCCCCTTTAGAAAATGGGGATTTTACATTTTCGTCTAAACCGTCTTACGGGTGTATTTCAATCTTCTTAAATCTGCTTACCAATGGAAAACGCACTGCCAAGGCATTTCCCGATTCCATAATAAGCGCGAATTTCCGGGGCATACAAAAATGGTTTTATTTTTACAATATCAGGAACCCCATTTCCCCCAAGCATAGATTCTTCAATCTTAACATCCACAATTTCACCAATAAACTGAGTGTGCAGTCCTATTTCAACAGTGTGCTTCAACTTGCACTCCAAAATCAAAGGGAACTCCTTAATAAAAGGGGCATCTATTTTATCGCTTTTCACTGGGGTAAGTTTTGTGGCGGAAAACTTATCTTCATTTTTCCCAGATGTAATTCCAAAATGATCCGCCTCCTTGACATAATTTTCAGAAGGAATGTTTACCGTAAACGCCTTTCGTTCCACGATATTTCCGTAGGTATACGTGGCCTTCCTTAGAGAAATCGCAATACAAGGCGGACGGGAACAGCAGAGTCCTCCCCATGCAACATTCATTGCGTTTGGTTTTCCAGCCTTATCATACGTTCCTACAATAAAAACAGGCGTCGGATAAACAATAGTTTTCGCTCCTAAAGATTTTTTCATTAATATTCTCCAACATTTCAGTGGTTTTTTAAATACCTTAGAGTTTTAATTCTCGCTAATCATTACCTGCGTCATTACATCGCCTTGCCTGATTGCACTGACCACATCCATACCGTTGATTACTTTGCCAAATACCGTATGTTTGCCGTTGAGATGAGGCTGTGGCGAGTGAGTGATAAAAAATTGACTGCCATTAGTGTTCAGACCGGCATTAGCCATAGAGATTACGCCGGTATCGTGGGTCAACGGATTGCCCATGACTTCATCCTCAAACTTATAGCCCGGACCGCCCCTGCCTGTGCCTGTTGGGTCGCCGCCCTGAATCATAAAATCACTAATCACACGGTGAAATGATATGCCATTATAGAATCCCTCACGGACAAGAAAAACAAAATTATTGACTGTTTTTGGGGCGTATTGTGGATAAAACTCTATTTCAATTTCGCCCTTTTTTGTTTCAATCTTTGCACGATAATTCTTTTTAGAATCAATCTGCATTGCAGGCGGGCTGCTCCATTCTTTCCCAGACATTGTACAACTCCTTTCTATTTAATTGTATCTTTAATATATAAGCATTTTTATCCATGTATAATTTTCAAACACGATAGGCTATTATGATTTTAATCCTTTAAGTTTCTCTGCCAACAATTTGAGATGTTTTTTTTCTTCGCTTAACAATTGTTCAAATACCATTTTCCCTGAACGATGTCTGGTATTACGTGCGGCTTCATTATAGTAAAGTATAGAATCTTTCTCAGCCTGAATGCCGATTTTCAAGGCGTCTATGTCCGTTTTTACCTCTGCGGCAATCCTCTTGGCATTGCCCTTTTGAGCAAATACGCCTGTATCAACCAGATATTTTAAATACAAATCTACTGTGTAAGCCTCGCAACCCTCCGCTAAACTATTAGGAGAGGTTATTTCGATATATGCCTTTTGAAAACGGGCAAGGTGCTCTTTCTCGTCTGCGGCAAGTTTAGAAAATACTTCTTTTACCTTTGGATCTCTAGCATTTTTCGTCAATATAGAATAAAATTCCTGCCCCTCTTCCTCAATATTTACAGCTATCTTCAGTGCTTCTGCATCGTTAAAATTTTCATATTTCATATTGTATTATTCTCCATGTTATAAAAACCTTACCACAGAGGTCGCAGAGAAATTTATAAGGATTTCTCTGCGACCTCCATGGTTTATTTTTCTTAAAAATGTTCAGGGATACAAGCCTCGCACCTGAATTGCGTCTACTACCTTTTTTACGGCTAATATCATGGCTGCGGTACGTAAGTTGGTTTTCTTTTCTTGTGAAAGTTGAAAGACCTCTTCGTAAGAACGATCCAGGATGTTGTTAAGTTTTGCATTTACTTCGTGTTCACACCAAAAATAGCACTGTACGTCTTGCACCCACTCAAAATAAGAAACAATGACTCCCCCTGCATTGGCAAGGATATCAGGGATCACGGGTATCTTGCGCTCTTTCAAAATCTGGTCCGCCTCCGGTGTGATTGGACCATTGGCTCCTTCAACGATTAGCCTTGCCCTTATCTTATCAGCATTCTCTTTGGTAACCTGATTACCCATTGCTGCCGGCACCAGCACATCGCACGGGAGTTCCAGCAGAGATGCATTCGTTATACTTTCAGCATTGGGAAAATTTTCGAAAGAACCATGTTCTTTATAATACTTCATGAGGGCATTGTGGTTCAATCCCTTTGGATTATAGACTCCCCCCTTCGAGCTGCTCACGGCGACTATCTTGCAGCCCATTTCGCTGAGCAATTTTCCCACGGTCGAGCCCACGTTGCCGTAACCCTGAATCACTACTTTGAGACCCTTAAAATTCATTTTCTTCGATTTGATGGCGTTGGCGATGGTAAAGGTAATACCAAGACCGGTTGCGTCTGTTCGTCCCAGAGAACCGCCGATATTAACGGGTTTACCTGTGACAATCCCCGGCGTGCAATAACCATTATTCATACTGTAAGTATCCATCATCCATGCCATGATCTGTTCATTGGTATTTACATCGGGGGCAGGGATGTCTTTTCCGATACCGATGATGGGCATAATGGCATATGTATAACGGCGCGTAAGTCTTTCTAATTCGCCTTTGGAAAGTGTCTTGGAATTGCAGATAATACCACCTTTTGCACCTCCAAATGGTACACCTACCAGAGAGCACTTCCACGTCATTTCCATTGCCAGCGCCTTCAAATCATCGAGGGTAAGTTCAGGGTGATACCTGACACCACCTTTATAGGGACCACGCGCCGAGTTGTGCTGTACACGAAATCCGTTGAAAACTCTTAGCGAGCCGTTATCCATCCGTATAGGAATGGAGACGGTCAATATGCGCTCGAAATTTCTGAGCAGTTGATGGACGTCCTCAGTAAGCATCATGATCTTTGCTACATTATCGAGCTGCGTTAACGCCGTTTGCCATGCGCTAGTTATTTTTGTCTTTTCGGGCACTCAAACCTCCTCTTCGGGATTAAGATACTATCAGTAATGGAATGATATTTAAATTAGGCCTTCGGTGACTATATGAATTACAAATAGTCCCTCACTTGATGGGAGGGACCAAGGGAGGAGAAACGTCCAGCTTTACCTGAACATGCTCCTTAATTTACATACTCTTTGTATTAGAGTAATCAGCAGTCCATTTTCCCACCTGCGTATTTTCGAGGTTATAGATGTTCATCAAAGTCAATGGAGGAAAGTAGATGTTCATAGTGACCAGATTCCCGTTGTGGGCATTTGAAACACGGTGGATGGTTGCGAGGTTTATGTAGGACAGTTCGCTCATATGAAACCTGCGGGTAAATGTAGGTGCGATCATACCAGTAGGCAGTTTATTGAATAATTCCTCTGTAAAGGTGCCTTTTCGTATGATTGTAATCCCAAGGGAACCGCCGTGATCGTGTATCGGGGTAATCTGTCCTTTCTTAAAGCACAGCACCGTGAACTCACACTTACTGCTGACATGCACGATATTCCTTTTATAGTCCTTATCTGAAAAACTGATATATTCATCTGCCGGCAGTTGTCTTCCATCATTCTCCAGTAAAAATTTTCGAAGCACGTCTACAGATAATTTATCTGGTAATGCTTCCAGGCGATTAATAAACGATCTTAAAATGATATCCATACATTAAAATCCCTTTGGCAAATTGGGATATACAAGGGGAACGACATCGTATTTGACTTGGACCAGCTCCCCGGTCAATGCCTTCATGAATTCAATGAGGTCGTTGACCTCTTCCCCAGTCAAATTCAAACCATGAATGTCAGGACTTTTATTTTCACTCCGCCCGCCTCCTCCATTGTAAAACTGCACTACTTCAAACAGCGTGGGGAAAAATCCATTATGCATATAAGGACTGGTATCAGTAATATTCCGCAGGGTAGGCGTCTTGAATGCCCCCTTATCTGTATCCTTCTTTGTAACGTTAAGCCGTCCTAAATCTTCTTTGAGCGGCCCATCTGCTGGCACGCCAATGTTGTGAAATTTATTGTCTGTAAAGTTTGGACCGTTATGACATTTAACACATTCCGCTTTTGTATCAAACAGATACATTCCTCGTTTTGCAGATTCACTCATGGCATTTCCATCCCCCATCATGTACTTGTCAAACTGGGAATTTGCAAATACAATCGTGCGTTCAAACGCAGCAATAGCCTTCGCTATACCATCGGCAGTCACCCCTGTTCCAAAGACTTCTTTAAATGCCTTGGCATAATCAGGGATACCGCTCAATTTTTTCACGACATTGTCCAACGTTTCAAACATTTCATTAGGGTTCTGGATAGGACCAAGAGCTTGTTCTTCCAAAGTAACGGCGCGCCCATCCCAAAATTGGTATTCATTATATGTGCTGTTTATTATTGTAGGAGAATTCCTGCCTCCCTCCTTGGATGTCGGCCCTCCCAGCATTCTTGGCAAGCCGTCTGTAAACCCCAATGCCGGGTTATGACATGTAGCGCAACTAATCCAGTTATTCCCTGAGAGTCTCGGGTCAAAATACAGTTTCTTGCCCAATTCTATTTTTGCTGTAGTTTGCGGATTATCCGCTGGAATTGTTACTGGCGGAAGGGGTCCAATTGGGGGATACAATGGAAAATCAGCGCCAAAAATCACTTTAATTGTCAAAAACAGAAAAATACCGCATCCAAAAATAGATTTTATAATTCTATTCACAGTTATAAATCTCCTATAAAATACAGTACAAATTTACATTTTTATTGCACGGAAAAACCACCATCAACAAATATTACCTGCCCTGTAATATAATCAGACGCCTTTGATGCAAGGAAAACTACTTTGCCGGAAAGGTCGCCGGGCTTACCAATCCGCCGCATTGGTATCTTTGAAATTATTGTCTTCTTGGTCTTTTCATCCTCCAACATAGTCCTAGTCATCTCTGTCTCCATAGCATAAGGGGCAATAGAATTCACATTGATGTTGTATTTTGCCCACTCAATTGCCAAAGCCCTTGTTAGCTGTACTACCCCGCCCTTGCTGGCACAATATGCATTCGTTATTGCCCCGCTTGTTGTTTGGCAAGGATTTTACCAAGGTAATAATTAACCTGACGCGCCTCTGAATCATTTAATAAATAGGGATCGAACGACCTCATCAACTCCAAGGTTTGCGCCCATTCTGCTCGTGTCTTTTTAAATGTAAATATGCGTTCAAGAGTATGGCACTTATGGCACTTCTCTAAAATAATTCTCATACCTAACTGCACATCTAATTTCGTGTCGTCAATCCCCAGATTTTTTACCAAATATCCTACTGCCTGCAATGCCTCGAGATCGCTCATGATTAGCGGATCCTTTGCCCGCATGCGCATTACATAATTCTGCCAGTCGGCCTCCGTCTTGACATAGGCATAAACCCTCTCAAGAGAATGGCAGGTAGAACATTTCTGCCGAACAACCTTTCGGCCTATATTTATGTTAACTTTTACAAGTCTCCCTTTATCCAGTAAAAAGACATATTGGCTTTTGGCCATTGAAAGTACGTAATATCCGGCGCTCAAAGTAACCGTCATGTAAACGGCAGTCATAATTATCATTCCATAAATCGGCAGACGATTACAATACTTTTTGTAGAACCTGACGATGCATATCTTTGCAACTATCATGGGAAAAATGACAATCCCAAAATACGCATGAAGGGCATCATTTGCGGACAGGGCTGCGGAGTTGACAGTTAACCTTCGCAGCATAACCACACAAATAAACAAATACAAAATAATAAAAATATACCCTGTGATGCGATGCGCCCATCTTAAAAACTTTTGATGCCCTGCAGGTTCATTTCTG
Organism: Planctomycetota bacterium; assembly: GCA_023261445.1. Taxonomy (GTDB): domain Bacteria; phylum Planctomycetota; class Brocadiia; order Brocadiales; family Brocadiaceae; genus 2-12-FULL-39-13. Next base: position 19,805 of record JAHFOX010000001.1, on the reverse strand, counting down.
CCAAGCAGGATGAAGATAAGCGTAACGGCAACAATCCCTATACCAAGTAAACTAAACGCCGCAATAGAAGTTTCAATCGGGCTCATAAAATTTCATCTTCGGATTATTTGAACAGCGCCTTAACGTCAAAATCTGCTTCCAATATCCTTTCTTTGCACTTAGTCACATCCACCTTCTTTTCCATAAGTTGTCCCATCTCGTAAGCATTCTTCGTGTCTCCCAGAAAAATAGCGCCTACAAGTTTTCCATCCTTGATAAAAAGCTTTTTGTATGTATTCTTACTGGTATTCTTTATTTTGACTTGCTCTATAGTTTTGTCCTCTGTCAGAATATCACCCATTGAGGTAAGATGTATGCCCGCAACCTTCAAGCTCGTGGACGGAACAGTGCCTGTATACACTTCGCTTCCTCCTGCCATATTGGAGCCTGCAATCACCCCTTGTCTTTGTGCGGCTGGCCAGATACCGTATATCCTGCCTTTATGTTCTGCTGCATCACCGGCGGCATAAACATGTGGAATATTAGTTTCCATACGGTCGTTCACAATAATACCTTTATTTACAGTCGCGCCTGTTTCTTGCGCCAATTTTATATTAGGTTTAATCCCCGCCGAGACTAATATAAAATCGCCCCCAATGACCTTCCCGTCCTTCAATTCCACTATCTTTGTGTTGCCTGAATCTTTTATGGATTTTGATTGGGCTCCGAGAAAGAATTTAAAACCAATGTCCTCCATTTGTTTCTGTAAAATTACAGAGCCTTCGCCGTCCAATTGTCTGGGAAGCAGGCGGTCAAAGAATTCAACAACCGTAACAGAAAGCCCTAATTTTCTGAGCCCATTTCCCGCTTCAATACCAAGCAGTCCCCCACCAATCAGAGTAACCGTCTTAGATAAAACCGCACGCCTTGTAATAATTAATACATCTTCTACTGACCGTAAAGTAAAAACCCCTTCCGTAGTATTGATTCCATCAATCGGCGGCAGGGCGCTACTGCTGCCTACAGCCAATAAAAGTTTGTCGTAGTGAAAATTAGATTTATCAGTAAGTGTTATTTTTTGATTCTTCGTATCAATACTTTTTACTGTACAGTTCAGGTACAATTGAATCTTATTTTTATGATACCATTCGTAATTATGTATAAAAACCTCTTCTGCAGAAACCTCTTTAGCCAATAACTCAGGCAGTCTGGGCCTTGAATAAAATGGATAATAATCCTTCGTAAGAATTTTTATATCTGCCAACGAATCTTTTTGACGAATCGTCTTTGCCGCCTCTGTGCCAGCGACCCCGTTTCCAATAACAACATATTCCCCATTCAAAACAAAAACCTCCTAACACTAAAAATCTTTACCGCCCAAAACAAACGCCTATTGATTCGGCTGTTTTTACTAATCCTTCCTCCGTTGGCACTTTTTTTTGCCCTTTAATGGCTTCGCTCAGTGGAACCGATTCAATCTCTTGCCCTTTTAAACAAACCATCTCGCCAAATCTCTTGTCGGCTATCAAGTCCACCACAGCCACCCCAAACCGGGTTGAAAGAATACGATCAAAGGCACAAGGCGTACCTCCTCGCTGTAAATGCCCAAGCACGGTTACGCGCACCTCCATCTCTGTGCACCTGCTAATATCAGCGCCAACCTTGTTTCCAATACCACCGAGACGTTCGGCACTGCCACCCTCCTCGGGGGCACACAGTATCGACACCGCACCACCTATCGGTTTTGCTCCCTCGGAGACGACCGCAATGCTTGCCTTGCTGCCACTTTTTTTACGGTCAATAATCTTCTGGCATACTTTAGCAATATCAAACGGGATTTCAGGGATAAGGATCACATCAGCGCCTCCCCCGATTCCCGTTTCCAATGCGATCCATCCTACATAACGCCCCATTACCTCTACGACCATGACCCTGTGATGGCTCTCGGCGGTTGTGTGAAGCCGATCCAGTGCCTCTGAGGCTGTTTGCACTGCGGTGTTAAACCCAAAGGTAACGTCCGTTGCCATGATGTCGTTATCAATGGTCTTTGGAACGCCAACAACAGGACAGCCCTTTTTGAATAGTTCGTAGGCAATCTTAAGAGAGCCGTCGCCTCCGATAACAACGAGAGAATCCAGCCCTAATGATTGAATTTTTTTGATTACATCGCCAGAAACATCCCTTACTTCAGGTTTGCCATCTATTGTAACTTTGTATTGAAAGGGATTCGCCCTGTTGGATGTGCCCAGAATTGTTCCCCCGATAGGGAGGATTCCACGAACATTTAAAGGCGTTAAATTCCGCGTTTTATCTGGCAGAACGAGGCCGTCGAAGCCGTCTTCGATTCCAATCACTTCGCAGTTATACTTTGTTGACGCTGACTTTACGACACCGCGGATAACGGCATTTAACCCCGGGCAATCACCACCGCCGGTTAATACACCAATTCTCCTCATTAAACACTGCATCCTTTCTCTGGACTTGCTTACAAAGGAGCCGATAAGTATTTGATAACTGATTCTGTTAATCTTCGGAAAACGATATCAAAAACTCCTGCTAAATACACACGCAGGGCGAAGTGTACCGCCATCACACGCTTATACACAAAAATCACGGATTTTACGATCTTTTTTTAGGGGCTAGTTTTCGCACGTATTTAGACAGGGCTTGTATCTCTTCCGGTTTCAACTTTTCACTCCATCTAGGCATCTTATTTTTACCATTTGTAATGGAATTTAAAATCTGCTCATCTGTTGTCTTTGACTGCCAGTCTGCATCAGCAAAACTTCGGGCTTTTAACTCGTGCCCCCTTTTTGTCCCTTTGCCATCGGAGCCATGGCAGGTAGCGCAATGATACTCAAACAAACTTTTTGCGTTAATTTGCTGTTCGCCCTCCTGTCCATATACGGCTGAAAAGCCAGTATGTAAGCCCAATACAGCAAAAATGGATATCGCATAAATGAGTGGGTTTCTTGTATTTCTCATAAACTATTATTCCTCCTTAAAAAAATTTGTAGCACTCAAATATGAATTTATTTCTTACCAAAACCCCTAACTACAGGAACCAACGCTTTAACTTCGTCCTGACTTAGTTTTTCTTTAAACGGCATCATCTTTTCCGGCGTTCCATCATTAATTTGCTTGAGGATCTTTTCGTCAGTTACTTTAGCCTGCCAGGCTGTATCAGTAAAATCACGGGCACCCAATCCAGCCCCCAATTCTGTAGTTTTTCCATCCTCACCATGACATGTTTTGCAATGTGTCATATACAATTTATTTGCGTCAATATCGGCTTTTGAAGCAGACGTTCCGATAAAAAAAGTAGCCATACCGGCAACAACTGCAAACGATGTAACCGCAAAAATTCCAGCCTTATACATATTTTCCCCCTCCTTACAAAAAATTTATAGAGCCTAACGATAAGATAACGTAAAAATTGATTACTATTCTTCGTAGGCAATGACACGAATAACGCCCATAGTACCACCATCAATATTGGTGGTACTATCAGAAACAGAAATCACCTTTTTTATTTTCCCTTTCTGCAAAAAATCGTTCACCTCCTTATCTAACGACATAAGTTCATTGTGTACGTGAAAAATTTTCAGAGATGCCGTAAAGGTTTTGACTTTCACCATGAATATACTCCTTAAATTAAGCCGCCTGCCAAGCCTAACGACTGCGGGGCTTCTGGCTGTTTTTATAAACAAAACAATTTATTTGGCAACGTCTATTTCCTTTTTTCCTTCCCAGATACCATGGAGATTACAACGGCTAAATGCCCTGAGCAACCTTTTCCCCTCGTGAGGAAGAACGATGGTAACTGTTGCTTCGGGTTTGTTGAGTTCCGCAGTGAAGTCCACCCGAGAAATATAAATGTGCCCGCTATAAAGGTCAATAAATTGGATGAAATGCCCGTTTTCCATTACATGAGGCGCCTCCCCCACTTTTATGTTCACCGTAAAAGGCTGTCCAACCTTTATCACGCTTGGCACTGTAATTACAGGCACATGCTTCTTTGCCGTTTCTGCCGGTCCTGTTGCCGATGTATTGACCTGACAAAATAAACTTGGTTCTGCCATATTTCGTACTCCTTTATTAAAAATGTTTTTTTGAATTAAACACACCTATTATTCAATTGCGCAGATACATCTTTGATTGCTTTTACAGGACATACTGGAATACATCGCTCGCACTGGTCGCACCTGTTCTGGATAATCTCCGCCTTTTCGATTTTCATAACAATAGCTTCCGCGGGACACACATGCAGACATTCCTCACAACCAACACATTCTTGCTTATCCACGACAATCATTGTTTATATGCCTTTCCTTAACCAAACTCCTTCGCCTCTGATGCCCCCGCGCCGGTCATTCTGCCTTGACTTCAATCTTTCTCGGTTTTACATGCTCTGCCTTTGACAAGATAATGGCCAAAATACCATCGGACATCTTTGCCTCAATCTTATCACGATTGATAGCATCTGAGATTACAAAATGCCGATGATAGTGTCCGATATTATATTCGTTATAAATTACCTTCTCATCGGTATACGCCTCTTGAGAAATCTCGCCATTAACGATTAATTCGTTGTCTTGCAGCTCGATGTTTATATTTTCACTGCCCACCCCCGGCATGTCTATCAATATTGTGAAATTATCCGGCGTTTCGTAAATATCAGACAAAGGGAAGTACCAGTTCCCCTTTCCTGTTACGACACATCTATCAGACGAAATCTTTTTTTTCCCAACAACTGGAAGTTCTTTTTTCTCCATATTAAGACTCTCCTCTCTGCTATGATTTCTTTATTATGACTTGTTTTGGCTTCGATTCCGGCGCCTTAGGCAGCCTTACCGTCAAAACACCGTTTTTATAAGAGGCTGTTACTTTTTCAGCATCAACTTTTTCAGGCAATACAAGAGAGCGTGCAAATGTGCCGTAGTCCCTTTCTCTGCGCAAATAGGTTACTTTCGCAGTATCCAGCGTGAATTTTCTTTCCCCTTTGATGGTTAATATGTCATTCACTACCCGAACGTCCAGATCGCTGACTTTTATGCCGGGCAGCTCTGCACGGACAAACACGTTCTCCTCATTCGTAGATACGATAATTGGTGGATATTCAACGTTTGTATATCCTTCTGCTTGAGGAGTAGAACTCAGGAAATCAAACAATTCGCTCATTTCACGCTGTATATGACTAAGATTATCTAAATGACCCGTTTTATCCCATTTTATTAAACCCATTTCTTCACCTCCTCTTATTTAAAAACCCTCCTACCTTTTCTAAATTTATCCAAGATTTTAGACGATCCATTCTATACTCCTAGATTCGTTTGTATTTCTATTGTTTCTGAAATTCGCTGCCATTATATTGCTTACAATCATTTCTCTTGTAGCCATACTACTTTATAAAAATATTTTTTACAAATTGCCTGTAAACTCAAAAACAATCATCAATAATTTAAATATCTATTTATGAGATTACGCAATAAAAGTGCCAATAACAGCGTGAGGGTGCCAAACAATATTTATATATAAAAGGCAAATTCTTACACCTTGACAAACCTTTTCCCCGAAAGCTGCTTTACAAGTTTTTTTATTTCAAGGATCATTAATGTGCTTGTTACGACAGAGGTGGGAAGTTTGGTGTTTTGTATGATTTCATCAATGTCTTTGGGATTGCTTGATAAAAACGAAAATATCCTTTTTTCCTGAGAGTTCAGCGCAAGACTTCGAGGGTCGCTTGTTTCAGACTCATCGCACGGACTCAAAGCTTCGGCAACAGGTCCTAGCTCCTGAATAATGTCAATAACGTCCTCGACAAGTTTCGCGCCTTCCTTAATCAGCTTGTGCGTACCGCGGCTATAAATACTGTCAATATTGCCCGGTATGGCAAAAACCTCTTTGCCCTGCTCCAGTGCCCACTGTGCAGTTATCAGAGAGCCGCTATTTAATGCTGATTCAACCACAAGCACGCCCAACGATAAACCGCTAATCAGCCTGTTTCTTGGTGGAAAGTTGCGAAAATCGGGCGGCGTATTCATTGGAAGTTCTGAGACAATGGCGCCGTGTTGCACAATTTTTTCTGCTAGTTCAATATTTTCTCTAGGGTAAACAACCCCAAGACCGCAACCGAGCACTGCGATGGTGCGCCCGTTGGCATTGATTGCGCTGCGATGCGCTGCCGCATCTATTCCGCGTGCCATACCGCTTATTATACAAAGTCCTTTCTGTGCAAGCAGTCGGCTAAAACGCTCTGCCTGCGAAATGCCATAATAAGTGCAACGCCGCGCACCAACAATAGCAAGGGCTATAACATCGGTTTCAAGGATTTCGCCTTTGACGTAAAGGACGAGCGGCGGGTCGTAGATGGCTTTCAGGTGCTTTGGATATTGATCGCTTGTATACGGTATAATTTGAACATTCTTTTCTTTTGCCAAACTAATTTCAGAGGCAATATCAATTGTTCTGGATGTTTCAATGATGGCAGTGGCGAGCTTTGGTCCTATTCCCGACAAAGACTCCAATTCTGCTCTGGGGGCATTAAGAATTGCCTCTGAAGAACCGAAGCGTTCTATAAGCGTCTCGTATGTCTTCGTTCCAAGCCCTCTGGTCATGTGCAACCGCAGGAGGGCCTCAAATTCTGTCAATGCTTACCTCTTGTGATGATAATCCGGACTTTCAATTTCTGGAAAGGTATTAAGATACGGCTTTTTCTCAATAAATATTTTGACTATATTTGGATCGAGATGATTTTTCTCTGCCTCGTTTTTTATGATTTCCAGTGTTTCTGTTAATGAAACAGCTTTTTTGTAAGGCCTGTCGAATGACACGAGGGCGTCGAAAATATCTGCAACAGCAATAATGCGTCCAAATGTATTTAGCTGTTCTGCTTTCAAGCCGTAGGGATACCCTGTTCCATCAAGTCGTTCATGATGCATGGCTGCAATGGTGGGAATACTTTTGTATTCTACTGAAAAGTAGACTTCTTCAAGTATCTCTTTCGTATATTGGGAATGCCTATTCATCTCATTTCTTTCATCGGGGGTCAGCTTGTCTGGTTTTAACAACACATTATCCCGCACACCGATCTTGCCTACATCATGAAGGGTCGCCGCATAATTGAGCTTTTTGAGCTCGTTTTTTGTCAAACCGAGTGCTTTCCCTATGTCAACTGATAGTTTGGCAACGCGCTCGGAATGTCCAGCCGTAGCAGGGTCGCGGCGGTCAATCGCTGCCGCAAGGGCCTTGATAGCGCTCATAAAGGTCTTTTCTCTCTCTTCGTGCAAGCGGGTATTTTCAATGGCAGTAGCGGCATAATCAGCATAAGTTTTGAAGAGCCACTCGTCATATTCACCGAACAGTCCTTCCTTTTTATTCAGTACCTGAAGTACGCCAACAATCTCACCTTCGCGGTTCCTCATAGGCACACAGAGAACTGTCTTCGTGGTATAACCTGTTTGGATATCTGTCTCTTTATTGAATAAAGTATTTTTATAAGCGTCTTCAATATTTACCGCATTTCCTGATTGGGCAACATATCCAGCAATACCCACGCCTATGGGAAGCCGGATTTCTTTAACTCCAGATTGCTGGGCAATAAAGCTGACCAGTTCATTCCGATCGCGATCTATAAGATAAAGGGTGCTTCTGTCGGCATGCATTGTCTTTGTAGCTTCTTCCATAATAAGACCGAGCAAGGAACTCAGATCGGTTTTTTCAATCATGGTTTGGGAAATGTCCAGAAGTCTGGATAGGTCTTTGCTCTTTTCGCCGACCGTAGGAGTATTTGTCATTGTTAATGTCCTTTCTTAAAGAGGCTTGCTCAATACGCGATAAAGAATTTCCTCGGTTACGTGATCTGATATAACTACCTCTCCTATTTTTACAGGTAATATAAAACGAAGCCTGCCAGCAATAACCTTTTTATCAGCATATAATGTTTTTACAATATTTTCCGGTTTTAGCCCTGTTTTAAGAGACAATCCCAATCTTTTGATTAACGAACGCTGTCGTTCCAGCACAGCATTATTAGTTAATCCCATTTCTATGGCAATCCCGGCGGCATAAATCATACCAATGGCGACAGCCTCCCCATGCCTGTATTTTTTATAATTGGTAACCGCCTCGATGGCATGCCCTATAGTATGCCCATAATTTAATATTGCGCGCAGGTGCTTTTCTTTTTCGTCTTCTTCCACAACTTTTGCCTTAATCTGACAGGACGTGGCAATAATTTTAAGAAGCGCTTCGCGGTCTAATTGCAGTACGTCATAGAGGTGTTTCTCAAGATATTCAAATAATTCTGCATCCTTAATAACCCCATATTTAATAACCTCTACAAGCCCAACCACGAGTTCTATTGCAGGCAGTGTTGAGAGTGTATCGGCATCTATAAAAACAGCTTTTGGCTGGTAAAAACTCCCGATCATGTTTTTCCCTCTTGTATGGTTCACCGCCACTTTGCCGCCGATACTGCTATCAACCTGCGCAAGGAGTGAAGTAGGCACTTGAACAAAAGGAACGCCCCTCATAAAGGTTGCAGCCACAAAACCGCTAATATCGCCCACGACACCGCCGCCAAGGGCGACAATAAGGGAATTCCTGTCCAGTTTATGATCAAAACAGGCGTCGTAGAGTGTCAATGCCGTTTCGAGTGTCTTTTGTTCTTCGCCGGGTTTTATCGAGACAAGCCTGACATCAAACTTGTTTCTTTGCAAACTCTCAGATACAATATTGCCATACACCTTTTCAATATTTTTATCTGTAATTAGGAGTGTCTTGCAGGGCGTTTTTTCTTTGACTAAGGTATCCCCAACTTTTTCAAGGAGACCTCTGTCTATATAGATATTGTAACTATTGGCGGATAAATTAATTCGTATAGTTTTCATAAAATATCTATTTGCTCGGTCTTTTTCGTTCCCGCGAAAGCAGGAACAACAAAAACATCTTATCAAAAAAGTGCCGTTTAATAAACAAAAGAATATTTACCACAGATTTCACAGATTTCACAGAAAAAAATCTGAGTTGCACTAACTATGAAACAGACGCGATGACTATTACCCAGAACATTATGGTTAATTAAATCGAGGTAATTCTTGGACAAAAAAAGCGAACATGGGTTTCATACATACGAGGAGGCGCTGTCGTTTCTCTACAAAGCAATTGATTACGAGAAATTGATTAGTTATCAATACAACGCATCAACGTTCAGTCTGGACAGGATGGTAAAAATGCTTGAATACGTGGGGAATCCACACAAGGCATTTCCCAGTATTCATATCACAGGCACAAAAGGGAAGGGATCAACAGCGATTATGATGTCAACCGTTCTGGAACATGCAGGCATCAAAACTGGTCTCTTTACCTCCCCCCATCTTATTGATTTAAGAGAGCGCATCCAGATAAATCATCAGAATATAGCCGAACAGGAGTTCGCCGGTATCCTCAATGAGCTTCGGCCTTATATTCAGCATTTACGCGATACAGAGCTGCCTGCCTCGCCTACATTTTTTGAGATACTCACCGCTATAGCGATGCTTTATTTCAAAACAAAACAGGTAGAGATGGCAGTTCTGGAGGTGGGATTGGGCGGACGCCTTGACTCCACAAATGTCGTTATACCGCAGGCATCCATCATCACCAATATAGGGTTTGATCATACGGCTATTCTGGGTAATACCCTCTCAAATATTGCCTATGAAAAGGCCGGGATTATTAAGCAGGGCGTACCTGTTGTGTCAGCCGTAGAAGCGCCAGAAGCCCTTTCTGTAATAGAGAAAACGTGCAGGGAAAAGAACACCAGGCTGTATTTGCTTGGAAGGGATATCTGGGTTGAGGAAATACAAAATATTAATGAAAATAGTTCTGCGCTTAATCCTCAATTTCAAGTTTTAAATCCAAAATCTGAAAGAGGTTTGTTGTGCAAAATAAGGACCCGGCGGCATACCTACAACAATATCTTCCTGCCCATTATCGGCACTCATCAAGTCAAAAACTGCGCACTTGTTCTTGGCACGCTAGATATCTTACGAGAACGGGGCGACATTGCAATAGACGACGAAACAATCCGACACGCCCTTGCTAATCTGCATTGTCCTGCGCGCATTGAGGTAATTGGGGAGAATCCCCTGATTATATTGGATTATGCCCATACCGTTGATTCGATGAAATTTCTGAGAGAGAGCTTGTTGGAAAATTTCAAATTTAATAGGATAATCCTGATTCTGGGGTTCTCGCAGGACAAGGATTTGGACAATATTTTGAAGGAAATTGTTGCGATAGGCGGTTCAATTATTGTAACTAAAAGCAAAAATCCCCGCGCCGCTTTACCCGAATATTTGCACCAGAGGATAGAAACATTATGCGGCAAACAATCGGAAATATTTGATAACACCCAGAACGCAATAATTGCGGCGAAAAGGATTGCCAACAAAAATGATTTGATATGCATTACAGGCTCTGCCTATGTTGCGGGAGAAGCTATGAAAATATTAAAGGCGAATGCCGCTTCGTGAGCCTTTATGAAAGCGTCTCGCTGCCAAGTTAAAAATCTATTTTTTCAATGCCCTTTTCAGTACCTTGCCAGTCGGGCCGTGGGGTAGTTCTTTGAGGAATTCAAAATATCTGGGAACTTTGTAATGGGGCAGTCTCTGCGTACAGTAGTCTTTCATTTCTTCTTCACTGCATGTCATATTTTCACGCAATGCTATAAATGCCTTAGGAACTTCGCCCCGAACCTTGTCTGGCACTCCAATAACGGCAACCTCAAAAATCTTTTCGTGTCCGCTGATGACGCGTTCAATCTCGTTCGGAGATACGTTTTCTCCACTAATGATAATCAGCTCCTTTTTTCTTCCCGTAATCCATAGGAATCCTTCCTCGTCCAGCCTGCCATAATCTCCGGTTTTTAGCCAGCCGTCCGACGTAATGGTCTCTGCTGTTTCCTTTGGCAGTTTATAATATCCCTTCATTACGTTTGGCCCCCTCACCCACATTTCCCCTTCCTTGTTTAAAGGCAGGCGTTTGCCGTCATCGTCCATTATCTTTACTTCGAGATTCCTCAAGGGAGGACCAATACTGCCCGGTTTGCACTTTTTTGGCAAATTCACAGAAACTATTGCCGTAGATTCTGTCAGTCCGTACCCCTCTGTTAAAGGAACTGGAAATGTTCTATTGAATGCATCGAGAACATCGCCCGGCAGTAATTCTCCGCCCGATGTACAAATTCTCAACGTGCTTATGTCGTGTTTTGCCGATTGGGCAGTTTTTAGAAGCACCCTATACATAGAAGGAATGGCAAACAAAGATGTAATTTTATATTTTTCGATTGTTTCCAATACCTTTGGCGCTGAAAATCGCACAAGATAGACCGTCGTTGCGCCCATGGAAATTGGCAGTATCAATGTGGTAGTCAATGCGTATGTATGAAAAAGCGGTAAGATGCCAAGCAAAATATCTCTTTCGGTAAAATTAAAAGCGTATATGCACCCCTCCAGATTACTTATAAAATTCTTGTGCGTTAAAATCACGCCTTTGGGGTTGGCACTAGTGCCGGAGGTATAAAGCAAGGCAGCCATGTCCTCTGCGTCCCCCAATCTAATTTTTGACTCTTCAAGCGATATGTGTGAACGTTTACCTTCTACAGAAAATGTATGTCTTATGTGATTTTTTATCTGCGGCCCGAACAGGCTATTTGTAAAGATGGTGCTTATATCCGCATTCTTGATTACATACATCAGTTGCTCTGGCGAGAGCAGGAAATTCAGCGGCACAGGCGTCTTCCCCGCCATCAGGATTCCATAAAAAGTTGCTACAAACTCCTTGCAATTTGGAAGAAGTATCCCTATGCTGCCGCCTGTTTCTTCCGACAACAGTTTCGCCGTATAATCCTGGGCTTCCCGCAGAAGATTGTCGTAGGTAGTTTCTCCGCTTTGATCAATAACCGCGGTTTTCTGGGCGTGTTTTTTGCATGTGTGTAAAAAAGTTCTTACAAGCGTCATAACACAAACATTCCTCCTTGCCTCCTGTAAAATGGACTGGATGCAATCCTTGTGTCATCGCGATTGGCTATTCCTTAATTTTTACCGTCATCGTATTCCAATTCAATTTTCTTGTTTCTCAAACGTCTCTTGTCTGCGTCTTCTGCGTCGCCATTTTCTGTGCTGCTCATAGCATTCGCCCATTCGTATTCTGCTTTTGTGTTGTCCGTGCCAAGCTCTCGTTCCTCTTTTTCCTTACAGCTTACACAGAGTGCGGCGAAAGGGATCGCCTTTAATCGTGCCTTTTTGATTGGTCTGCCGCACTGCTCACATATTCCATAATGTCCCGCTTTGATGCGGGCAAGTGCGCCCTCAATCTGCCGCAGCTCTCTGGCGTCGTCCGCTGCAACCAGTATCTCCATGTCTCCATTCAAAACGCTGGCGGCAATATCGGCAATGTCTGTCAGCTTTCCGCTGTTTGTTTCCTGATATTTTTTAAACCTTTTTTCAACCTCGTTTATTAGCACGTTTTTTCTTGCCAAGAGGATGTTCTCCGTTTGTTTCAATTCCTTTTTTTGCATAAAATTACCTAACTTCCTGATTGTAAAAAACTAAATATCCAAATTCTTAACTTCCAGTGCGTGCTTTTCGATAAACTCTTTTCTTCTCTGAACGTCTTTCCCTGCCAGCGTACTAAAGATTGCGTCTGCTTTCGCAGCGTCTTCTACCTTAACTTTTAATAGCGTCCTTGTATTAATATTCATGGTAGTTTCTGCAAGTTCTTCTGCATTCATTTCTCCCAAACCTTTATAACGCTGTATCTCCAGCCCCTTCCTGCCAATTTCGCGAATCCTAGATAAAACCTCATCCAGAGAATACGTCTGCAGTTCTATATCTCCGGAAATCAGCTTATATCTTGGCTTTTTGCCACCGCTTCCTTCAAAATACTCGTCTATCGAAAAACCAAACCCTTCTATCAGCCTCATCGTTTTTTCGATTTCTTTGCTTTCGTAATACTCTACAACCTCTATCGCCCCCTCTTCTTTCTCCTGATTTGTCGCTACATCGTCCTCTTCAAGTATCTCGAGTTCTTTTCCTTCCGTCTTTTGCTTTTCTTTAATAAATTTTTCGAGATCTTCTTCCGAATAAATATACGACGTTTCGCCCCTGTAAGTGATTTTATATAATGGAAGGCTCCCTTTCTTTTTGTCTTTTAATGATAAAAACTTCTCAAGAGACATCCCTTTCTTCCTTAAGGTTTTTACATGAGACTCCATCTGAACCAAGAGCTGTAATAATTTCCCCAGCTTTGAATTATCCAGCTGCTCTTTTCTGCCGTCAAGAAATTCCATAACCGTTCCTTCAGACCCAAGCGTGATAAGCGTCTTTTGCAGTTCTCTGTCGTCGTAAATATATTCTTGCCGCTTGCTTTTGGTCACTTTATAAAGAGGCGGCTGTGCAATATATATATGCCCCTTGTCTATCAGCTCTATCATTTGCCGGAAGAAAAAAGTAAGCAAAAGCGTCCTGATGTGCGCCCCGTCAATATCGGCATCCGTCATGATAATAATTTTTGCATATCGAAGATTGCTGATGTTGAATTCGTCCGTTCCTATGCCGGTGCCCAGTGCGGATATTAGTGTTCTTATTTCTTCGTTTCCCAGCATTTTATCAATGCGCGCCTTTTCTACGTTTATGATTACGCCTTTCAAAGGCAGAATTGCCTGAAACACGCGGTTTCTTCCCTGTTTTGCCGTCCCGCCGGCGGAAATACCCTCTACGAGAAATACTTCGGACGTTTCAACGTCCCTGCTGGAACAATCTGCCAGCTTTCCGGGCAGGCTTGAACTGCTCAATGCCCCCTTCCGCCGCGTCAGGTCTCTGGCTTTTCGCGCCGCCTCCCTTGCCCTTGCGGCATCAATCCCTTTGTTAATAATCGCTTTTGCCGTTGACGGCGTTTCTTCACAATATGTCCCTAGTTGCTCGTTTACTACGGCCTCTACAAGGCTCTGGACATCGCGGTTGCCCAGCTTTGTTTTTGTTTGTCCCTCAAATTGTGGGTCGGGTAATTTAATGCTTATAACTGCCGTAAGCCCTTCTTTATAATCGTCTCCGGTAGGCGCTTTTTCTTCGTTGAGCTGCCCCTTGCTCTTTGCGTAGTTATTAAGGGTTCTTGTGAGCGCCGCCCTGAATCCGCTCAAATGAGTGCCGCCCTCTATCGTATTAATATTATTTGCAAAGGAATAAATATTTTCACTATAGCCGTCATTGTATTGCATGGCAACTTCAACAATCGTTCCGCCTACTTCTTTTTCCAGATAAATTATGTCCCTGTGGACAGTCTCTTTTCCATCATTGAGTTCTTTTATAAACGCCTTTATGCCCCCTTCGTACTTAAATGTCTCGCTCTTGTCTGTCCTTTCGTCTGTCAGCGTTATCTTTAGCCCCTTATTCAAAAAGGCATATTCCCTCAATCTTTTCGCTATTGTTTCAAAACAGAAATCCGTTTCTTCGAATATCTCCGCATCGGGCTTAAATACTACTTTCGTGCCTCTTTTCTTCGTAACGCCTCGCACCTCCACTGGCGACTTTACCTCGCCTTTTTCATATCTCTGGAAGTACACGTGTCCGTCCCTTCTTACTTCTACTTCCATCCACTCGCTCAGGGCATTAACAACGGAAACGCCTACGCCGTGTAAGCCGCCGGAGACCTTGTAGCTCTTATGCTCAAATTTGCCTCCTGCGTGCAGCATTGTCATAACTACTTCCAGCGCGGATTTGTTAGTCTCTTTGTGAGTATCTACGGGAATGCCTCTGCCGTCATCTACTACGGTCAGAGTTTTGTCCGCATTTATTTTCACGCTTATGTTTTCACAAAAACCAGCCACTGCTTCGTCTACGCTATTGCAAACAACCTCTTCCGCAAGGTGGTGCAGCCCCCGGGCTGTGGTGTCTCCAATATACATCGCCGGCCTTTTTCTAACCGCTTCTATGCCGCCCAAGACCTTTATTGATGTGGCGTCGTATATATCTTGTTCAACAACGGAATTACTCTCTTCTGTCATCTTTTATCCTTCCAACTTTAAAACGGATGTCTTCAACACATCTTTCGCCTATCGTTTCATTAATTTTGTTTATTATCGCAAGCTTTTCAAAATTAGTCAAATGATGCGCCATAACTGACGATTCCACGTTTATATATAACGTCCTGCCTTTTAACTGTGCGATCTCTGTGTTGCGATAAATGTCTTCGCCTATAATATCGCGCCATGCGCTTTCAATCCTTCTGTGGTTTTTATCTAGTTGTCCTTTTTTAGGAAGTATCTCTTTTAATATTTTATCAATCTTTATCGCCGTGTTCTTGCTGTAGAAATATCTTTCTGGCAGCTCTTCCTTCATATCTGCTTTTTGCGCTCTTAAAAACCCCCTTTATAAAAGGGGGAATGGGGGGTTGCTTTGCTATCGCTCGCAACGACTACTACATGTCTGCTTATTTAAGTTATTTACTATTTGTTACTTTATATCTACCGGCATGATGACGTCTAGTTGTTCGTGTCCCGTCCTAAATATGGTTGCGCTGTTGCTGTCGCCAAATTCCATTAAGACCGTATCGTTATCAGAAACCTTTAAGGCGTCCAGGACATAATCTGGGTTAAAGCTAATTTCAAAGTCTGGGCCATCATATTCAACGTCAATTCCCAGCTCAGCCTCTCCGACGTCTGCTGTCTTTGCGGAGAGTGTAAGCCTTCCCTTCGTTAAAAGGAATTTCACTACCCTATAGCCCTCACTTGTCATAAATGAAGCCATTCTTACCGCAGATAGCAGTTCGTCTTTGTTTGCTGAAATCTTCTTGTCGTTCCCCTTTGGTATCACATCCTCATATTTCGGATAATGTCCGTCTATTAACTGAGACAAAACTTCCCCTCTTTCTCCGACAAATTGTATTTGCGATTCGCCGATTCCAACCTTCAAAACGCCTTTACATTCTGATACAAAACGCTGCAAGTAAGTCAAACATTTTACTGTTACTATTCCGCTCGTTGGCGCCTCACATACATCCACCTTTCTTTTTACAATTGATAATCTGTTCCCGTCCGCTGCAACCATCACTAATTCTTCCTTATCAATCTTCACAAACACGCCGCAAAGTGTACTCCTCGCTTTCATTGTTGATACTGCATGAACAACCTTTCCTATCATACCGCTAATAATCTCCCCGTCTACCTTCACAAACTCCTTTATATCTGATACATTTATTACGGGAAACTGTTTATAATCCTCTCCCTGCAATTTAAAATATCCAATTTTTGATTTCAGCACACATGAACTCCCATCGCCATTTAACAAAACTTCACCGCAATTAGCCCACTCCCTCAATATATTATTAACACGACCTGCTGGTAAAACTATACCACCCTCTCCTGTACACGCTTTTGGAGAAGGCACACATTTAACCAAGACTTCCAAATCTGTAGCCACCAGTTCCACCGCCCCATTTTTAATTTCAACCTTCACTCCCTGCAATATATGCTTCAGCGAAGAAGACGGAACAATACTCGCCACCAGACCAAAAGTCTTACATATATCATTACTGCTAAAAGTTATATTCATAGGTATTATTATATATATTTTAAAATTAAGGTTAATAAAAGTAATATGTTAACTGCATTCTATAACATATATCAACTAAGTGTTTATTAGTTAATAGGGTACGTCAGTTTCTGGTTTGTAGAAAGACTGTAGATTGTGTTATAGAAAAGTCACTTTTTTTTAAAAGTAAAACAAAAATTTAAAAAAAACACAATTTATCTACACGTTTTATACATATTTACTTTATAACTTACTTTCTAGTCTTTGTAAAACAAATAAAAGATTTTTATCTTTCTTTGATAATTTTCTTATTTTCTCATCCGCATGAATTACTGTGGAGTGATCTCTTCCGCCGATGTATCCCCCGATTTCAGTAAGCGACATATTAGTTAACTTCCTTGAGAGGTACATTACTATTTGTCTGGGTAAAATAAGGCTTCTCTCTCTGCATTTTGATTGAAGTTTTGTTACGCCTATATCAAATTTCTCAGAGACGGCCTTTAGAATGGCCTCTATACTAACAGTTCTTTTGCCGCTTGCTAATTCCTGGATTACTCGTCTGACAGTATCAAGAGTAATATTACACCGTACAGTCATTGTTTCTTTATACAATCTTATGATAAAGCCCTCCAGTTCGCGGATGTTTCCGGGTATATTTCCCGCTGTAAATTTAGCGATTTCATAAGGAAGGTCAAAACCAAGCAGCCCAGCCTTCTTCCCCAAGATAGCGATGCGTGTTTCTATATCAGGGCTGTCTATACTGCATAAAAGCCCCCACTTAAACCGCGAGATAAGGCGGTCTTCTATTGTGCTCAAAGAGTCCGGCGGACAATCACTGGTAATCACGATTTGCTTTTTGGCGTTGTAAAGCATATTAAAGATATGAAAGAATTCTTCCCTGCAGCCTTGCACGTTTTCGAAAAACTGAACGTCGTCCAACAAAAGCGCATCTACATTTTTGTAAAAATTTCTAAAGGGTTCCCAGTCATTAAACCGAATCGTAGAAACGTAGTGGTTTATAAACTGATTGCAGGGCAAATAGAGCACATTCATATCATATCTCGAAAGCAAGCAGTTGCTTATCGCGTGCAGAAGATGCGTTTTCCCCAATCCCGAGGCGCCATGTATGAACAGGGGATTATATGCCTGCCCGGGGGCCTCAGAGACCGCGACGGAAGCCGCATGCGCCAGCCTATTGCACGACCCAACTATAAAATTTTCAAAACCATAGTGTTTGTTTGCTGGCGGTTTATCAAATGCCAACAGCGCTCCATTGCTATCGGAAACATCCTTCCTGTTGAAAAAAGATGGCGAGGGTATTGGCCCGAGAATCTCGCTTTCGGTAGTAAGAACCACTTCGCGCGAAGAGTTCAGCACCTTATATGCAATACTGGCGAAAAGGTCTGTGTAATTACTGCGGAGCCACTCCCTTATAAAGTTGTTTGGTACGGCAAACGTGAGGGCATTGTCGGTAATAGACAGGATTCTGAGGTCGGGAAACCAGGCGTCAAATTGCTGCGCAGTAACAGTTTTTTTAATTTCAGAAAGAAATCGGGCTAAAACAAAATCTTTATCTAACGTGGAAACTGCTGCGTTTCGTGCGGGATTCTCTATCTTGGCCGTAGTTTGTTTCATAATTTTTAGGGTATGCGGAAGCACGAATTTCGCTTGGTTTCAAGTGTGCGGTGAAATCAAATTGGGCTGCCTTCGGCGGCTTTGTGGCAGCCTTGAAATTTCCCGGACATTTAAGGCAGGGATAATAACAAGAAGGGCAATAGAAGTCAAACCAAAAATAAATGACACCTAAAAAACCGCATTTGGACACGGATTAATTGTGGGGACGGGTTAGAAAGCCGCCACCGCACGCTGTTACATCGCTTTTCTGACGAAAAACCCTCACTGCGGGTTCGGGCTTGCAACCCGAACCCCTGATTTTGATTTGTTACAAACGTTTTTGGCTATTTGGGTTCAAGTTACAAACTTGAACCCGACAAGGCGTTTAATCATTTTGTTGATCTTATAACATAACAAAATCCGTGTAAATCTGCTTAATCTGTGTCCTGTTTTTTGATTGTGGCAGTGCCAGGCCGTGTTTATCTGCATTCATCTGTGTCCTATTTGCAGAATTTAGATAAAATATTTCTTGCGCTTATGGAAACACAAGTGTATAATGCTGCAAAATTATTAGTGGTTTATGTTTAACGAATAACCATCGGCACATACATGAAAAAACCCTTGTGTATTTTGCTGTATTTTATTTGCCGCGAAAAGTTTAAAAAATTTTAATTTTTTTATTGACTAGATGTTGCTTGCGTGTTATATTCCACCAACTGCAACGTAGCATTTATAACAATTTTCAGTGTAAATCATTATAAACTATTCATCAAGAAAGGAGGAAAATTACGGGAAAAAACTTGGTTCTCCTGCAAGGGGCGGTGTGGTTGTTGGCGTTTTTTTGTATCAGAAAGCAGTTGTTGGATACAGGCGTGAACAAGCGGACTTTGCAGTAAATCAACCCTTGGTTTTCCCATCTCTGGTCTGCCGTTTATTCAAGAAGGAGGTGAAGGAATGGTGAAAAGGGGTCGAAGGCGATTTGGGAGATTTTAAAGATATTCGTTCTTGTGTGTTTACTAAAAAAGTTTTTAATGTATTTTTTCCCTATACAATCTCATCTGAAATCTTTGAAAGAGGAGGTGAAAAGCTATAAAAGTAAAAGCAGGTTGGGCGTCCTCGTCTGACATCATCGAAGAAACAGATGAAACGTTGTATCCGAGAATTACAAACATTTAGGTTTTTAAATTGGGAGATTTATGGAAAAGGAGATTAAAGAATGTATAAATTTATAAGAAGTAAATGTATGGTTTTGCTCTTCGCCCTTGTGGCAGTATCTGCCATCAGCGGCTTAGGGCGTATCAGCACGTTTGCTGATACCACAGTAGTAGACCCTTCTGTTGCGGTTAGCAGTACTCAAGTGGTTATTCCAAATGGGACTTCTACTGGGGTGCAATTGGTAGGGGCAGTGGCGATCACGCTTGATGATACAGGAGACCTGATCGCCGGTTCGTCAATCACGCTTACGGCGCCCTCTGGATTGAAATTTGATCCAAATGCCCAAACGTTTCTTAGTTATGTTAGTTCCGGCACTGTCACAGTAACAGCATCAACGTCTCAAGGCATTTCTGGTTCTAGTACAGCACGCCGAGTTGGAACAGTAACTTCTGGCGCTTACTCCAGTAGTAACACTGTGATGACTAT
>JAHFOX010000105.1 GCA_023261445.1 Planctomycetota bacterium | reverse complement strand
TTTCTCAACCGTTAGGTGTGGAAATAAAGCAAAGTACTGAAATACAACTCCTATAGACCGACGCTGAGGCGGACGATAAATTCCATTTGTTTTGTCAAACCACACCTCTTTCCCATTAGAAATTATTCCTTCGTCCGCCATTTCCAGCCCAGAAATAATACGCAGGATACTTGATTTTCCAGCGCCTGAAGGTCCAAATAATGCTGTTAGTTTCCCATGGGGAATTTCAAATGCCACGTCAAGCCCGAATTCTTTCCATGTTTTTTTAAAGTTAATATTCAACAAGCTGTTTCCTTAGTAATGCCGTTAGAGTGTGCGCATAAATCTTCTGTTTATGAAATAAACGACAGCAAGTATTAGGAATGAGAAGGACAATAGTATCGCTGAATAAATATTAGCGTTTCCATAATTCAACATCTGCACCTCGTCGTATATAGCTACCGAAGCAACCTTGGTGATTCCCGGAATATTTCCTCCCAGCATTAACACAACCCCAAATTCACCAAGAGTGTGAGCAAAAGAAAGTACACAACCCGTAATGACTCCTTGTCGGGATAAAGGTAATATAACAGAAAAAAATGTATATAAATGAGAACGACCCAATGACCACGATGCTTCAAGCAATCTTTTGTCAACTCCCACAAAAGATGTCTGAAATGGCTGCACGGCAAAGGGAAGGCTATAAAGGAACGAGCCTAAAACAAGCCCTTGAAACGAAAAGGCAAGGGTTTTGTTAAATATGGCGTCATACCATCGTCCGATAAAACTATTGCCTCCAATAGCCATAAGAACGTAAAAACCCAAAACAGTCGGAGGGAGAACGAGCGGTAATGCCACGAGTGATTCTACAAGAAACTTCCACCGTACCTTTGAAAAAACAAGCCAGTAAGCAATGGGAATGCCCACCATAAGCAATAAAACCATTGTAATGAAGGAGAGTTTTAAGCTTAATAAAAGAGGTGTAGTAAAAGTCATCTGAAAATCAAGGTATAATAAAACCGTAATCGGAAAGTATTTTATTTCCTTTTATATATTCTAAAAAAGTCCTAACGGCAGATTTATCTTTGCCTCTTTGTAACACAGTATAAACCTGTTCCAGCTTACTATACGATTCGGCAGGTATAATCCAATAACTTCCATTATCAGCCATTTTTGGTGAAATTGCCGTAGACAAGGCAATAATCCCCGCATCCGCAGCGCCAGTCTGGACAAACTGTGCTGTTTGTGAAATGTTTTCACCAAAGACAAGTTTCTCCTGAATCTTATCCCAAAGACCATAATACCGAAGCGCCTCTTCTGCTGCATAACCGTAGGGCGCATGCTTGGAATTTGCAATAGCCAGCTTTTTAAACGCAGGTTCTATAACTACATTCAATCCTTTATTGATATTTAATGCGGATCTTTTAGAAACCCAGAGGACAATTCTGCCCACAGCATAAAGCCTTTTCGTCCCATTCACAGCAAGACCCTCCTCCTCAAGACGTGCAGGATAGGAACTATCTGCCGAGAAGAATATATCGTAAGGTGCGCCCTGTTTTATCTGCGCAAAAAAATTGCCAGAAGAACCATAAGAAACCTCTACCTTGACGTCAGGATTTAACTTTTCAAAGTTATGACAAATCTCGTTCATGGCAAAATTCAAATCAGAGGCAGCCGCGATAAGTATCTTTTCTTTTGCGTAAACGTTGATAGAAAAACATAAAACCGAAAATATTATCAGAAAAGCCCGCCAAAACCAGATACGATTTATCATGAGGATTCCTTTGATAATATCAATTCCGTAGATTTTACAATTGCCGTAATCTCATCGCCATCTTTGATATCCATTTCATTCAGAGATACATTGGTAATGATAGCATGGAGCATATCGCCCTGTGATTCCACCATAACTTTTGATAAGACATCTCCTTTGATAATTTGCCTCACAACTCCTATAGCTCGATTTCTGGCGCTCAACAGTCCTGAAAGTGATTTTGCAAGCATAATATCCGTACCCTTAATAACCACATAAATATTATCACCTACCGATAGATGCATATCCTCGCAGGAGGCTCTTGTAATAATAACGCTCAAGGGTATCTTCTTCCATAAAATATGGATATGAGCATTGATTTTCCCTTGAATCACATTAACAATTGTTCCGTAAAGTCTATTTGCCATAGTGTCTTTAAAATCAAAAATTAAAGATAAAAGGTTAAAAATGCAAATTAAAATAGAAACTTATCATTGCTATTGAAATTACAATTCCATTCCCAGATCAAAACTATAGTGAACGCAAGAGGGAGGTTGTCGTTATGAGCGGAGCGACGCAATCTTAAATGACATTTTATGTCAACTTATTTGTTACGTTTACTATACTCTGCAACTTCCTTTTGGTTTCTCCCAAAAATATTTTTAAATTCCCTTTCCGTCAGTAATGCTAATTTGTCCTTATATTTTATATATTTCGAAATCAACTCCCTTGATTCAGGCGTCAGGATTGCTCCTCCTCCGCCCTTGCCTCCGGTTGTAACTTCTAAGAGTTTTATGCCTGACGCTTTTTCTGTAGCCCTGATTTTACCCCATGCCGCCCGATACGACATCCCCAGTTCTTTTGACGCCGCATTTAAAGACCCAAGGCGGTCAACAGCCTCAAGCATCATCATTCGACCTTCAGAAAATGCCACGCCGCCATTTTCTTCTAACCATACCTTAAATTTCGGCTTCATAATATATCATTATGCCTATAAAGATATAACGATGTCAAATTAAAAAACTTAGTGTTTTGGGAAGTTACAAAAACATAGGGGGTAGCGGAGGTGCAAACTTGTGCTTCTTTAAGTACAGCGATTAATGATTCGATGGCGAAAAAGACGCAGCAGATTTAACTTTTAGCAAATTTAAAATTTGGAAATTTACAATACCTGTATAGTTCTGGTCTGTTCAGGCAACGATATCTGAATGTCATCATAGCTCGCCGGTTGCTCTATTCGTATCCTATTTAAGCGAACTAGTTCTAATAATGCCAGAAAAAACCCAATAATCCGATTCCTCTCTCTTAGTCCGCCAAAAAGCTTTGTAAAGGATATTGAAGTGTGAAGGTGCACCCTTTCCAAGACTTCGTTCATATACTCTTGTATAGGCGTGTCATCATAAGTCACTTTAGTGGACACATCAAGTAATGTCTGTTTCATGAACAGGGAAAATCTTTGCAAAAGATCCCATATTTTCACGCCTTCCAGCGGCAATTCCTGCGTATCGTCCATTATTTCAATTTGGATATCTTTATGTGGTCGTGTCCACTTTTTCCCCCATTCAGCAGCCCTTTCAGCCAGGATAAATGTACTTTCCTTATACCGTTTGTATTCCAGCAACTGTTTTACCAGAGATAATCGCGGGTCTTCGTCTTCTTCATCTTCACGTATTTCCTGACGCGGAAGCAGCATATACGATTTAATATACATTAGTGTAGCAGCCATTACTAAAAAATCACCGACGACGTTCATGTCCAGAGTTTGAAGTGCCTCTACATGCTGTAAGTACTGATCTGTAATACGTGCAATGGGAATATCATAAATATTTACTTCCTCTTTCCTGATCAGGTAAAGGAGCAAATCCATAGGTCCGTTATAAATATCCAGATTTACTTTATATTCGCTTATCATTTTCATTTCCTTAAATAATATGTTCTTTAAGCATATTAAAGTTACGAACCCTAATCCCGCAACATGATAAATATAATCCAATTCTTGTCATCTGTTTTTAGTCGGGAACAAAAAGAGATTCTCGCTTAACATTACAAACCTGTAAACAATCTTAGAAAGTAATGTATGGGTGGACTGAGTATTCTCCCCAAGACAGAAATACCTGCATAATTGCCCATAATGATTAATCCTAACAAGATAAACGGACTGTAACGTTCGATTTCTTTATATTTCACTGCCATCCGATAGGGCAGCAAGCCTTCTAAAATATGCGAACCATCCAGAGGAAACAGAGGAATCATATTAAAAAATGCCAGTGATAGATTGATCACGATTCCCGTGAGTAATAAGCTATATAAAACGGCAGATGCGCCTGAAGGAATAAACGACGTATTACGCAACAGTTGAAAAATAATGCCAAACAATAATGCAGAAACAAAATTTGATGCTGGTCCCGCAAACGATACAATCATATTGTCCCTGCGGGGATTTTTAAAATTATTGGGGTTTACCGGAACGGGTTTTCCCCAGCCAAAATGGGCAAAGACAAAACATAATGCCCCAAGAATATCAATGTGCGCTATTGGATTTAACGTTAAACGTCCTTGCAACTTTGCTGTAGGATCGCCGAACTTATTTGCAGTCCAACCATGAAAATACTCGTGTATGGTTAGTGCGTAGAGTATTGTGGGAATTGAAATGATTAAATTATTTAAGTTCACAAATAAGTTAGTTCTCCTATTTCTTTTGAAGTCGGAGGCATATTAACAAAACAGAAATAAGTTGTCAAGCTCAGAACATTTAATTGTCTCTTATTCCTCAATAATGCCGTTCTTTTCTCTTGAACATTGAAGGAATGCCCACTATAATCGTGTATAGTAATTTCTCGTTTCCGTTAATTTTTGGTTAAATTCAGCACACCTCCAACTTACGAAATAATCTAATGAAAGAAAAACCTTTGTCCGATATCGCTTATGCAAAGGAAGTATTACTCCTCGAAGCAGAAGCAATAAAGAACCAGATCAGCCGCCTGAACAGTGAGTTCCAAAAGGCTGTTGATCTAATCTTTGATTGCAAAGGCAGAGTGGTCGTTACAGGTATTGGGAAGGCAGGAATCATTGGTCAGAAAATATCTGCAACGCTGGCAAGCACCGGAACTCCTTCGTATTGGATACACTCCTCTGAGGCAAAGCATGGCGATCTCGGAAGAATCGTTTCGGATGACATTGTACTTGCGCTTTCTAACAGCGGCGAAACAGAGGTTGTTGCACTCTTGCCTTCCGTAAAGCAGATTGGGGCGAAAGTTATTGCCATTACAGGAAATAAACAATCCTCTCTTGCCACGCACAGCGATGTTGTGCTTGACATCGGAAAGATTGAAGAACCCTGTCCATTAGGACTTGCCCCATCAGCAAGCTCTACTGCAATGCTTGCTTTGGGCGACGCTTTAGCGCTTACAATATTTAAAAAGCGAAATCTCAAAAAAGAAGACTATGCCTTTTATCATCCTGGAGGAGAACTTGGCAGAAAATTACTAACCGTGGAAATGGTAATGCGCAAGAACGAAGAGAACCCTGTGGCAGATGAAGATGCGCCATTACTGGATGTCCTTAATATTATGACGGAAACAGCAGGCAAACCCGGCGCCGTGAGTATTGTTAATAAGCAGAATAAACTGGTTGGTTTCTTTACCGATGGCGATCTTAGGAGACATTTGAAAAATGGCATATCATTTTTACAGTACAGCATAAAAGATGTCATGACACGCTCGCCAAAGGTCATAAATGCCAGATGTTTGGTTGCCGAGGCTTACAAAATTCTAAAAACTTACAAAATTGATCAGCTTCCTGTGGTTGACGACAATAACGTAGCTGTTGGTATCATAGATGTGCAGGATTTACTTGAGGTTGGATTCTAAATTTGGTGAAAAATATAAAACTCGTCATAATAGATGTTGATGGTGTTTTAACTGACGGCACTATTTATATTGATTCAGAGGGGCGTGAAACAAAGGCATTCAACGTATTGGACGGCACTGGCATCGCATACCTTCACCGCTCTGGAATTAAAACCGCCATTATTAGCGGAAGGACCTGCAAATCAGTAATCCACCGTGCAAAAGAATTGGATATCACGGATATATATCAGGGAGTCAAAAACAAACTTGATGCCTATAAGGAAATATTAGAAAAATACGCCCTCAGAGATGAAGAAATTTGTTATATCGGCGATGACCTAATAGACCTGCCCATTTTTCATCGTGTAGGATTTCCTGTTGCGGTTGCCAATGCCGCCTCAATTGTTAAACAGCAGTCAA
>JAHFOX010000104.1 GCA_023261445.1 Planctomycetota bacterium | reverse complement strand
ATTGAAAAGTTTAGGCAAAAGCTGGGGGTGCCAATTATTCCAGTTTGGGGGAGTACGGAGACTACAGGGATTGCCCTTGCCCATAATCCAGGCGAGCATATACCTCATGGTTCGGTTGGGAAGCCATGTACCTCGTATGAAGTAAAAATAGTAGATGAAGATGACAAGGAACTCCCACCTGGAGAAATAGGCGAGATGATATTTAAAGGACCTGCTGTTGTTCAAGGCTATTACAATGATAAAGAAGGAAACGGCCATGCATGTTTCAGAAATGGTTGGTACTATAGCGGTGATCTTGGAAGAAGGGATGCTGAGGGATACTTTTACTTTGTAGAAAGAAAGTCGGGAATGATGAAGGTCGCGGGACTAAAGGTTTATCCTCAGGAGATTGAACGAGTATTGCTGGATCATCCCTATATAAAAGAGGTGGCTGTCATTCCTGTAAAAGATCGGCTAAGAGGTGAAATCCCCAAGGCCATTGTTGTAACCAAAAATGCGAAGGTCTTAACAGAAAGGGAAATCCTGACGTATTGTAGAGAGCGGCTGGCACATTATAAACTACCCAGAATAATTGAAATAAGAGAATCTCTTCCAAAGGTTGGTGGCGGAAAGATAAACAAGAAGCTATTACAAATGGAGCATATATGAAGGCGCTGGTCGTTAATGCAAAATGGAAACCAAGAAAAAATTATCCTGTCAGTGAGGAGGAAAAAGTAAAAAAGAGAGCGTCTATTGGAAGTCAGGTATGGAAAAATACAACGTTTGAGATAAAAGATGTTCCTACACCAAATCCACGTGATGATGAAGTTCTAATAAAAGTAAAAACTTGTGGTATTTGCGGCTCTGACACCCATTTATATGAAACTGATGAAGAAGGATACATAATCTTTTCGGGTTTAACTAAATTGCCGTGTATTATAGGCCATGAGTTCTCGGGAATAGTTGAAAAAGTAGGTAGCAATGTAAGAGACCTGAGAAAAGGTGATAAAGTTGCCGTAGAGAGCATTCTGTGGTGTGGCAGGTGTCAGTCATGCAGGAGTGGATTTCCTAATCAGTGCAAATATATAGAATTAATGGGACTGAGCGTTGATGGCGCCTTTGCCGAATATGTAGCGGTGAATGAAAGGTACTGCTGGAAGATTAACGATTTAATGCATGTACATTCTGAGGAGGATGCCTTTGATATTGGTGCCCTTATTGAACCAGTAGGGTGTGCCTATAACGGTATCTTTATTGTAGGCGATGGATTTAACCCCGGTGCTATTGTGGTAGTATACGGTGCCGGTCCTATAGGACTTGGTGCAATAACTCTGTCTAAGATTGCTGGAGCAAGCCAGATTATAGCCTTTGACATAAGAGATGAAAGAGTAAAAATCGCTAAAGATTTAGGCGCCGACCATGCTTTCAATATACATAAGCTAGATAGACAGAGTCCGGCGGACAAAGTAATGGAACTTACGAAAGGTTGTGGAGCAGATATCCTGGTAGAGGCCGCTGGCGCAGCGCCAAAGACGATCCCGGAGATGGAAAGGTCTATGGCTGTTAATGGGAAGATAATTTATTTAGGCAGGGCTGCTACCTCAACAACCATGTATCTTGATGTGCTCGTATCCGGCGCTAACAAAATTGTTGGATCAAGGGGGCATTCCGGTCATGGTATATTTCCTTCAATTATTAAACTTATTGCCGCAGACAAACTCAGGCTTGAAAGAATGATTACGGCAAGATATTCATTTAAAAACGTTATGGATGCGATAAAGGCTTCTTCACATAGGACTGATGGGAAAATTTTGGTTAAAATATAGAAACCAAAATTAATTAGAGTACTGTCAGTGATATGGTGCGCACGCTTCGTACAAGACTGAGGAATAAATCGTATAGACAAAGGACAAAAAGTGTGATAATATCCACGTTTTTAAATTTAAGATATACTTATAAACCACTGACCGATAAAAGGATTTGTAACCATAGATGTCACGGTAGAGTACACAGACAAAAGATACCTATAATTTATGGAATCCTTTGTTACAAAATATGTGCAATCTGCAAAATTTGTAGTTTCCGTTATTACAGGTAAAAACTTGACTCATTTTATGAAGATAAATCACAAATAATTAAGTTTTTAATATTGAAGTGTTAGAATATAAAGTAGGTAACTATGAAAAAAAATAAATACAACGTGTCTTTAATTTTTTTTCTATTGATAACTCTTTTGATTGGATGTGCTTCTACAGGCATTGACATGAAAGAAGAAAAAACAAAAAAAACAGAAAATGAAAATCCAAATGAGAATACTGAAAAAATTGATAACATAAGGATATCTGAGTTCATTCTGGGTGTGGGAGATACGATAGATATCTCTGTTTATAGGATTGATGATCTTAAAAAAACTGTGAAAATAGATAGCTCTGGTAAAATAATGTTCCCTTTGATAGGTGATGTGCAAGCCGACGGTACGAGCATCTTTAAACTGAGGGACGATCTTAAGGAGAAATTATCTAAATATTTAATTGATCCTCAAATAACTATTAGTGTATCGGAAGTCCAAAGTCAAAAGGTAATGGTTTTGGGAGAAGTAAACAGTCCTGGAATATTTGCATTGGATTCCAAGATCAGCGCTATGGATGCTATATCAAGGGCAGGAGGTATGACACATGATGCAAAGATAAATAATGTACTTTTGATCAGGAGAAAACAAGATAAACAAGTGGTTACATCTCTTAATTTAAAAAAGACATTTAAAGAAGGAGATATTTCTCAGAACTGGACGTTGCAAAATGGCGACATAATATATGTGCCAGCGGTAACTATTGCGGATGTAAGTCGGTTCTTCTCGCGTATTTCACAGATAATTGGTCCATTTGTGAATCTAGAAAGTGGAATAGTCTTATGGCCAAGCGCAAAAGATGTTTTAACAGGAAAAGATACAGGAGGCAGTGCCCCTTTAACAATACCAGCAAAGTAGCGTGGGCTTTTTTACTGACCTTGCCTATTAAAAGCATACAAAATGGAACTTAAACAGATACTGGAGATATATGGAACTTAAACAGATACTGGAGATATTATGGCGAAGAAAATGGATAATATTCAATACATTGTTTGCTATTTTTTTTACCATAACGATTGTCAGTCTGCTTATTATACCCTGGTATGATTCTACCACAAAGATATTGTTGCGCAAATCGTCGGCATCATCTTCGGCCCTTGCAAGCATCGGTTTGTCATCTGGAGTGTCTGCCAACACCACGGTTTCAGATACCGACAGGGCTGATTATCTTGCCCTGTCTGTCGTGAGACCTGTTGCAGAAAAGGTTATATCTGAATTAAATGTAAAAAGGGAGCGGACAAGGGCAAGGGTAATGAGGGCTGTTCCAGGTTTAAAACCCATATTGAAGTTCCTTGGGATAGATATAAATGCAACAGAAGAAATTATGACATCTGAAGACCTGTTAGATGCTTCAATTCTATCCTATATATTCCCAAAGCCGTATGTTTCTGTAGACCAGTATGAAGAGACTGACATAATAGAGATAACGGCGACATCGCCAGTTCCGGAGCAGGCCATGCAAATAGCGAATGCAATGGCGAGTATCTTTATTACGGAGGAGTTAAAGAGAGTAAAGGAGGATTACAGTGGGGCAAGGGAGTTTATTGATAAAAATATTGCAAAGGCAAAAGTGGAATATTTAGAGGCGTTAAACGCAGTTAAAGAGTTTAAGGAGAAGGAGACGGTTGTCAACCTGGATACAGAAATCACCAACGACCTCCAACTGATATTAAGCTTTGAAACCCTATTGCGAGACCTTTATGTAAGCTTGGAAGAAACCAGAACCAAATACAACAAGGACCATCCCGCTGTTATTGATATTGAAAATAAAATAGCCAAGGCCAGGGAGCTTTTACAGAAAGAAAATGAAGTTGAAATGATGAAGTTACCGAAAAAGGTTTATGTTTATTCCTATCTCAACCTTGCGGTAACCGTAACACAGGATATTTATAATTCCCTTCTGAAATACCAGTATCAGCTTGGGATGGCGGAATCCATGGCCCTTTCCAATATCTATATTGTTGAACCTGCCATTGCACCTAAAACTGATGATTCTAAGCACAGAAGTCCAGCTATTATCTTAAACATGATTATTGCAATATTGCTTGGCTCTGCTTTTGGTATCGGCGCGGCTCTTCTTGTTGAATATCTTGATGATACTATTAAAAACCCTGAGGATATCAAGGCATTTAAGGGAACGACCTTCCTGGGAAATATTTTTAACTTAAAGAAGAAAGACCCCAGGCTAATCAGCAAGGCAGACCCACGGTTCCCGCTAAGGGAATTTATTAGAACAATCCGTAACAGCATAAAATATACCGTTCTGGATAAGACGCTAAAAAGCATAGTAATAACAAGCTCCGTGGAGCAAGAGGGTAAGAGTTTTTTTACGGCAAACCTTGCGGTATCAGTTGCGAATGAAGGCAAGAAGGTGATCATTATAGATGGGGACATGAGGAGACCCGGCATTAGTAATTATTTCAATCTGCCCAAAGGGCTCGGTCTTACAAACTACATGGTCGGGGATACGGAACTAAAGGACATCCAACTAAAGACAGATGTAGAAGGTTTAAGTATAATACCGACAGGGCCGATACCGACAGACCCAGGAAAGCTGATAGAATCAAACAAAATGCACAATTTGATAAAGGATATGGTGACGATTTATGACCTTGTGATAATAGATACACCTCCTGTGCTGGTAGCCAGCGATGCTATCATCTTTGGCGGATGGACAGACGGGAGTATTATGATAATTCAAAGTGGAAAGGCAAGCAGGCGCCATTTCTCTGATATCCTTGAATTGATTAAAAAGGCAAATATTAATTTAATTGGGGTTGTTTTGAATAAGGTTGTGTCACGGAAAATCTCGTATTATTATTACACTTACTATAAATAATAAACTAAAGTAGGATTTTTATACATGGGGGATCCCTTCCACTTTGTTGATATACATTCCCACATCCTTCCAGCAGTTGATGATGGAGCTAGATCTTTAGAAGAATCGGTATCTATAATAAAAGAGGCGGTGGGGGTGGGGAGGGTAAAATCAATTGTATTAACTCCGCATATTTCTGTTGATGGGATAGATAGACTTAATCTGATATGTGAAGGATTTAATATCTTATGCAAATTTGTCAAAGAAATGGGAATAGATATAAGTCTCCACCTGGGGGCAGAACTTTTCTTGCACCCTGAACTTCCCGCACGGATAACGGAAGAGAAAAGATTGACCACGAAGGGTAGCGGTAAATATGTTCTGATAGAAATGCCTTCATATGAAATACCAATTTACGCCCCCAATGTGTTTTTTGAAATTCTGGCTCATGGTATAATTCCCATCTGGGCCCACCCAGAAAGATGTTATGAAGTCATGGATAATTATAAGGCGGTATATCACTATATGGATAACGGAGTTTTGCTGCAGATCAATGCCGGGAGTTTATTAGGCATGTACGGGAAAAAAGTAAGATCCACAGCAGCGACTTTAGTAAAGAACGGCTGCGGACATATCATGGCTAGCGATGTGCATAGGGCTGATGATGTAAAAACTCTTTTACCGGAGGCATTTTCACATTTGGTGAAGATGGTGGGAGATGCAAAGGCCGTTGACATGGTTTTATCCACTCCAACAAGAATTATAAATGGTTTTTAGCCGAAGGTAGCCGTGAACATGAATATTGAACAACCTTCTCTCTTTTCACTCCAATCCATATTTAAATACAGGGGCAATGTTTTCATCGCCCTCTGGCTGTTTGGCATTCTCCTTGGTATCAGTTATCTCATTTTGCCAGGCTATGTCTTCGCAATGGCGCTGTTCATATGCTGCCTTTTCATGGTTGCCCTCCTCAAGCCAGAATACAGTTTTTATCTCCTTATATTTATTCTCATTGAAGAAATGGTGCATCTTTTTATAACAATTCCCACTATCTATGAAATTAGAATTTACCCGTACCA
>JAHFOX010000129.1 GCA_023261445.1 Planctomycetota bacterium | reverse complement strand
CTTGGTTATGCTTTTTTAGAAAAGCTTTATGAGAATGCAATGATGATAGAATTTAAAAAAGAAAATATTCATGCTGTCTCTCAATCTCCAATAAAGGTGCTTTATGAGGATGAGATTATCGGTGAATATCTTGCTGATATACTGGTTGATAATAAGGTAATCATAGAGATAAAGGCAGCAAAAGGTTTGGCATTAGAGAATGAAGCTCAATTATTAAATTATCTGAAAGCAACCGGTATCGAAGTTGGGCTTTTACTAAATTTTGGTCCTAAACCAGAAATAAAACGCAAGGTGTTCGATAATGGCAGAAAATAGTTATCTGTGTATATCTGCGAAAATCTGTGTCCTAAATTAATGTCTAAAATAATTATTGAATTTAAAGATGTGTATAAATCCTTCAATGGATTTCAAGTCCATAATGGTATAAACCTGTCCATACTAGAGGGTGAAATTATATCACTGCTTGGAGGAAGCGGATCTGGAAAAAGTGTACTCTTGAAGGAATTAATTGGACTCATAAAGCCCGACAAAGGCAATATCGCAGTTTTGAATAAAAATGTAACTGAAATGAAGGAAGAAGACCTGATTAGGTTGCGAGAGCATGTGGGAATGCTGTTTCAAGGATCCGCCCTATTTGACTCGCTCACTGTGTTTGAAAACATTGCCTATCCGTTAAGGGAACATCTCAAATTAACAGAAAATGAAACTAAAGAACGTGTATCAGAAAAATTAAACCTCGTAGGACTAAGCGGCATTGAAAATAAAATGCCCGCCGAGTTGAGCGGAGGAATGAAGAAGCGTGTCGGACTGGCAAGGGCGATTGCTACCGAACCGGATATTATTCTTTATGATGAACCCACAACTGGATTAGACCCGATAACCGCACAACGTATTAACGAATTAATTATTGAATTACGAAAAAAATTAGGAATTACCACCATTGTCGTAACGCACGACCTGCACTGTGTAAAAACTGTTTCTGACCGTATTGCCATGCTTTACGAAGGGAAAATTCTTACGGTTGGAACGTGGGAACAACTTGCAACATCAGGTCTTCAGGCAGTCAAAGATTTTATTAGTGGTAATATTTGTATGTAAAAGGAGTTGGTATGACAAAAGAGCAAATAGCTGAATTACGGGCTGGAATCTTTACGATGATAACACTGATAGGCTTTGGCGCCATGGTGTTTATCCTTGGCACACAGAAAGGATACTTTAAGCCTCAAATTACATTGAAAACAGAATTTGTGAATGTATACGGATTGCAGGTAGGCGCTCCAGTGCGGTTTATGGGCGTAGGAATAGGACAGGTAAAAGATATTGTTTTACCCAAAGAATTGCCCTGCGCTGGAATTGAGGTACTACTCCAGATTGATAGATCAGTTCAAAAGAATATAACACGTGACTCCATTGCAACTATCAAGTGGCTTAGCTATGTTACAGGAGATTCATACGTAGAAATTACCACCGGGGCATGCCGTGAACCAGTTGTAGAGGACGGAGATTCAATAAAAAGTGCCGATCCAATCAACTACACCACAGTTATTGAGAATGGTATTGATATCGTTGAGTCTGCTTCAAAAATCTTTAAAAAACTGGAAGCAGGCGGTTTTGTTGAATCTTTAAGTAATTTTTCCGTGTCACTTAACGAAACTGTAAAGAACTTCCAAAAAAGCGAAGGACTGCTTCACACGCTGATTTATGATCCAAAGGGAACCCAGCTACTGGAGAATCTGACCGCAACCTCTGAATCTCTTAAGAAAATTACGGCAGACATTGAAAATGGAGAAGGCACAATTGGCGCATTGATAGCGGACCCTTCACTGTACGATAATCTAAAGAAACTCCTGGGTGGAGCCGAACGCAGCCGCATACTGCGTAATTTGATTAGAAAAAGTATTGAAAAGGGGAAAGAAGAAAATAAGTAATTGTACATCTCACGCAATCTATTTTGGTGTCCTATTTGGTAGCGACAACAATATTCCCTATAGAGAAAAGATTATTAACATCGTTGTTTTTAAACAATTTTAGATATAGAATTTGTGGAAAGGTAACAATTATCTTTTTTATTATTTGGGGCATTAATCTGTTTAATATGCCTGTATTTAATTTCATGGAAATATATTTACAAATAAAATCAACGAAAAATTCCCTGGTGCCTCCTATTGAATCAATATAGTTTATAGTAAAACCAGTTTGTTTTTTAACCACCTCTATCAATCCTTCCTGAGTAAATCTATAAAAATCTGCAGGGTCTTTATGAAGCCAGTAGTTTTGAGGCACCGACAAAATAAGCACGCCGCCTTTTGTTAAAACCGTATATATCTCTTTTAATACTTCTAATGGTTTTTCCACGTGCTCCAATACTTCCAGACACAGAACCGTATCAAAGATATTTTCCTTGAATGGCAAATGATGCGCATTGGCAAATACGTCAACAGCATGCTTTGAATGCAGCGTCTTCGACAAGTCTATCCCTACATAAGAATCAACGCGTGAAGAAAAAATATCCTTGTACGGTTTTTCGCCACAACCGATGTCAAGCAACCGCCCTTTTATATAAGGAACTGTTTTTAATACCTCACGCAAGAGCAATTCATTCGCCAGCACGGAAT
>JAHFOX010000040.1 GCA_023261445.1 Planctomycetota bacterium | reverse complement strand
GTTTCATCCTGAAGTTTTCTGATTTTATCAAGATGTTCGATTCGTTCTTCAATGGTTTCTATATGACCGAACATCATGGTGGCAGTGGTTCGCATGCCGAGTTTATGGGCTTCGAGCATGACATTAAGCCATTCCTGCGCTGTGCATTTATTTGGACTCAAAATATTACGGCATCGGTCTGAAAGGATTTCAGCGCCGCCGCCGGGAATCGAGTCAAGCCCGGCATTCTTCAGATTTTGTATGACGTCTCGAACAGGGATACCATTTAATTTTGAAAAATGTACAATTTCCGGGGGTGAAAAGGCATGAATGTGAATATCATATTTCGTTTTGATGGATTTTAACAGGTCTTCGTAAAAATCCAATTTTAATGATGGATGCAGGCCGCCCTGCATGAGGATTTGTCTGCCGCCCAATGACAATGTTTCTTCTATTTTTTTATATAAAGAATTTTCAGAAATAATATATCCATCACTGTGTTCGATATCTTTGTAAAATGCGCAGAATTTACAGCCAGAGGTGCAGATGTTCGTATAGTTGATATTTCTGTCTATGATATAAGTCCTGTAATCTTCGGGGTGTTTTTGCCCCGTGACCCTATCTGCTGCCATGCCCAGCTTCGAAATATCCTTTATGGAGAATAACCTTAGACATTCTTTTGGTGTGATTCTCTCGTTATTTAACGGCTTTTCAAGGATACATTCGATGTCGTAGGGTAGAGAAGATAGGCTATTTATCATTGAAAACAATCTCCACTCCTTTTGCGGCGAGTCCTAAAGACACGGCGTGATTATAAAATGTCTGGAGTCCTCTTATTTCTTCTTTGCCAAGGTCGTATCGAATTGAGTTCGTAAGGTAGTTTAAACATCTCTCTTTAGTTAATTGAAGACGCTGTGATTCATCAACGGCTATAGTATTGACATATTTTATACCAGCCTCTTTTGCGTCTTTTAACAAATTGTTTATGCCGGTTATGTGATTGTCCCTTTTGACAACCCAGACTGCATAAACAAACGGGAGCCTCGTATATTCAAACCACGCCAGACCTAAATCCAAAGTAACGTATCCATTGTCAGCAACCTTCATGGCGTTATCACCGATGAGCAATAAGGCATCTGTATTTATATTGGAAATATCGTATTGTTTGTTCCATTGTGTGTATTGAGGGGAGATGTGATACCGTTCCTCAAATATAATCTTTGTAAGTGTGCAGGAAGTTAGCGAACTCTTGTCTAAGGCGGCTGTGCGGATGTTTTGTATCGGCACTCTTGAAAATATCTTAACGCTCTCGACTGCACCAATCGAAGAAAGAGAAATATCTGGAATAATCGCATAATTGCCATTTCTAAAGTATTCAATGGAGGGAATAAGCGCCACGTCAATACGGTTGTCGTTCAGCATACCTGACAGGAGAGAAGGCACTTCGAACAACAATTCAACTGTCTCCGTATATTTATTTAAACCATAAATCAACGGCTTGGCGTTCATGTAAGGAACAACGCCAAGTCTGAGTTTTTTCGCCATAATACTCTTGCCTAATCAGATTTTCTCGTATAAACTTACTTTACAACGTAATTTATTTTAAATGACTTCTGTTAATTCTGCAATAAAGAATTACTATAATTGTCGTAACATTAGGGAGGTTAAAAAGTATGAATATTGGTATTCACAAAGTTTTCTCGTTGAGAAATTATTTTGCGCACATGCTTATTGTATTAACCGCATGTTGCCTTGCCGTTCTAGTGAATGCTTATGCGGATGAGCAAATAAAATCTAGTAATGAAAAAATTGGTAATATAGAGTCTATAAAGATGAAAGACCCTTTAGCCGTTGTATTGGGCGCTATAGGCAAAGAGGATGTGTTTGTTTATACGTATGCTGATGCTGTGAAATTGGCTGGGCATTCCTGTCCTGCAGTTGCTGGC
The DNA here is from genome assembly GCA_023261445.1 of Planctomycetota bacterium. GTDB lineage: Bacteria > Planctomycetota > Brocadiia > Brocadiales > Brocadiaceae > 2-12-FULL-39-13. The sequence continues at coordinate 15,947 of JAHFOX010000040.1, read as the reverse complement.
GCTTATAAATCCACGCAAATGGCTTTAAAGGCGCTATATGGTGATGAAATACCGGTAAGGGGAAATATAAAGGTCACATTCAAAGGGGGCGTAGATTACAAGGTAAACGGGCCTATATCACAGGTTGTGACCTTAATAACTGGTGCGTCGGCAGAAAATGGGTTTAAGGGACTAGGTCCTGCTGGAAAATATGGAAGATATAATTTAATGGCATTTGATAATGAACTCAAGCCCGACTCGAAAGCCGTCTGTTCTATTGTGTTTCAAAGGGTTGATAACGGTAAGCAAATAGAGGTAACGTACAGTGTAGAACCAGCGCCAACAAGTGAACGATTGGATAAGCTAATGCCTTTAGTAATCTCTGGTAAGGCGTCTGAGGAAGAATCTAAGGAATTTGGCAATTTATGGCAGGAACGTGTTAAAACGATTCTCACAAACCCGTCGGATGGCACATTTGTGTTGAAAGATTAAAGATTAAAAAACCCCCTTAAATCTCCTTTTTGAAAGGAGACCAAGGGGGTTAACGTTTACTATAATTTGCTGATGTAGCAAGGTCTATTAGTGATGAGCCTCGCCTTGCTTTTCTTTGCTCTTCTCACATTTTTCGTCTTTACAGAATTTGCAAGGGTCTTTTTTATACGTAGCCTCGCAATCCTTGCAGCATACGGTAACTGTCTTTCCTTCGCATTCTACTTTTACGCCTTTGTCTTTTTCAACAGCTTTTCCGCAAACGACACACTTATTATCAGCCTGTTCAGCAGCCTTTGCCTCTTTTGAGCAGCAACTGTCGGATTTCTCACTGGCTTTTGCGTCTTTTGTGTCGCAACAACTTGATGCATGCGTTGTCTTGACCACATAAGAGGTTGCCACGGCAAAAACAATACTTACAACGCCTATAAAATAAACAATACGCTTCACTATTTTCTCCTTTCAAGAAATGTTATAAATTTGTGAAATACAATACAAAACGTTTTATTTAACAAAATAGCCATATTTAAAGTTTCATTTATTTAAAATAGTAATAAGTAAAAGAATGACATTCCTCTATGTTCATGTATAGAAATTTCAAAGTTGAGATTGCTTCGTCGTTTTACTCCTCGCAAAGACAAATGCCACACAAGTCATTGCGAGCGTGAGCGAAGCAAGTTAATTAAAACAGTCTGCGGAACTCATAAATATCTTTTTGGTTATTTTTCTTTTACATCCTTTGCGCATCGGAAACCTAACGCAACATTGAACAGGTTTGGCTGTTCCGATTTTCTTGTAAATGTTCGTATTTGAAATGGTTTGGAAAAGCGTGAGCCTCCACGTATAACGCGCCGTATGCCGCTATCAGGTCCTTTTGGATTTTTATAAGGGGTTTCAGTATAATATGTATCAAGATACCAATCGGCGCACCACTCGTGAACGCTGCCCGACATATCGTAACAACCGTAAATACTCTTTCCTGCTTCTATGCTTCCTACGGGTTTGGGTTCGCCGCTAAGATTGCATCGTGCTGTGTCCCATTGATTCCCCCATGGAAAATTTCTTCCGTCCAATCCCCTCGCAGCCTTCTCCCATTCTGCTTCTGTAGGAAGCCGCTTCCCAGCCCATGCGGCATACGCATAGGCATCATACCAATCAATTCGAGCTATTGGATAATCTGGATTATTGTAATACTCGTTATCCCAGAATCTTGGAGTATGGTCCTTTCCGCTGGGTTCTCCGTTGAAGCATTTACTGTGGTCGTTTGTCTTTTTTATGTATTCAAGAAACTCCCAGTACTGTGCATTTGTCACTTCGTAGCAATCAATTTCAAATGCATCAAGATAAACCTTGTGTTCAGGATAAGTATCTTCTCTTGCTTCGTCAGATCCAATCGTAAATTCACCTGCGGGCACAATTACACTGCTGTATTTCTTTTTTTGCCCTGCAAGGGCATTCTTCATAATCTCGTTTCTGCTCTGGAAAGTATCTACAACACTCTTTCGCTTTTCCATCGCCTGAGTCATGACAACGATATAGCTCTGTACCTCTGTAACGTCACTTGCCTTCGGAGCAAGCACAATGTATTTTTGTAAATGCTCAATAGCTTTTTCTGCATCACCGAGCTTGCTGTATAGCCAGCCCATATTGTAATGAAGCTCAGGGAAATCCGGAAATGCCTTTTCTGCCTTTTTGTAGGATTCTATTGCAAGGTCGTAAGACTCTGCATCACAGAAATCACAACCCTCTGTATAATATTTTTTAGCAAGTTCAGCCTTTTGTTTCACTGCATCGGTATTATTGGGAAGAGGTGTTTCTGTAACTGGGATAAGCTTCTTTCCATGTTCTTTGCAGAATTTTTCACCTGCAGTCCCTTCTTTTTTACAATCGGGACAAACCAATCTAGCAGGAATATTTACTAATTTGGTTCCATCTTCGCCGCAGAATTTGGTGTCTTCTGAATAAAGTTTGCTGCACGTTGGACATTTTTTTGTAATTGCATTTGCCTTGTCGTTATCGGCTTGTAAGACTGAAATTAAAATCAGACTGGATGCCATAACGCTAAACAAGTAGATAGAAAATGTTTTTTTCATAGTATATTATCCCATATCTTCCAAAATGAGTTTGACTTTTTGTATTTGTTCTAACAGTTCCCTTTCACGGTTTTGTTCCATTGACACAACGTTTACAGGCGCTCTTGCAGTAAAATTCTTATTTTCAAGCTTACGACGAACAATAGACAAATGTTCTTCGAGTTGTTTCAGGTGTTTTAATTGTCTTTCTTTTTCAGCATCAGTGTCAATAATTCCTTCAAGCAGCACAAATGCCTGTATTTGCCCAATCACTTCACAAGCAGAGTTGTCTGGTTTTTTAATGTTTTTGCCGATTTCTAAATGTTCGAGGTCTGCCATTCGTTTCAGGAGTTCTGAATGTTCTTTCAAATCGTGTTCTCCATCACTGGAAATAGAGATTACAGCATTTAATTTCTGTTTCTCCTTTATGTTCATCTTGTTGCGTATATTGCGAATAGCGCGGATAATATCCTGAAGTATAATCATGATATTTTCTGATACCATATCCTCATGTTGCCTTTCCCCCACAGGCCAGGCATCGTGCATGAGGCAGTCGCCGAGTTTGCCTTTTTGAATATCAATCTTATTCTCAGAAGCTACTTCTTTAAGGGTGTGCCATAATTCCTCTGTAATGAACGGTGTAAAAGGATGTACTAAGTGTAATATATGCCCAAAGACAGTTGCGAGGACTGTTTGGGCGGCTTTTTTATCTTTAGGACACGCAGGTTCATAAAGGCGCGTCTTTACAATTTCCAGATACCAATCACAGAAAGAGTGCCACATAAAATCATAGATATTCATAGCCGCATCATTAAACTTAAATTGTTCTAAAGATGCGGTGCATGACTTAATTGTTGAGTTTAATCGGCCGAGAATCCATCTATCTTCAAATTGATAGTCCTTTGGTTCAAACTTAATTTGATTCGGCTGTTCGTCCTTTAAATTCATCAGGATGAATCGCGCCGCATTCCACAATTTGTTAGTAAAATTGCGGCCCATTTCAAACTTGCTTTCGGAAAGTTTTATATCTTGTCCTTCTGTGGTCAATACAATGATGGAGAATCTCACTGCATCGGCGCCATACTGTTCAATCATAAGAAGCGGGTCAATGCCGTTGCCCAGAGACTTGCTCATTTTCCTGCCTTGTTCATCGAGAATTGTACCATGGATGTAAACATTAGAGAATGGAACGTGTTGCATCATTTCGAGTCCCATCATAACCATTCGCGCTACCCAGAAATAAATGATACCGCGGTCGGTAATGAGGGTAGAAGTTGGGTAATAATATTTAAGTTCTGAGGTGTTCTTTGGCCAACCCATCGTAGAGAATGGCCATAATGCTGAGCTGAACCATGTATCCAGCACGTCCTCATCTTGTTTTAGTGTTTTGTTTCCGCATTTTGAACATTTTTTTGGTACATCGCTCGATACTGTGACCGTGCTGCAATCCTTACAATGCCACGCTGGAATACGGTGTCCCCACCAGATTTGCCTTGATATGCACCAATCGCGCACGTTTTCAAGCCAGCTTAAATATATCTTTTCCCATCGCTCAGGGAAAAAGGTTACAGATTTTCTTTTTGATGCCTGAATGGCGGCCTCTGCAAGCGGTCGCATCTTCACAAACCATTGGTCGGAAATATACGGCTCAATGACTGTATGACATCTATAACAATGCCCAACTGAGTGCTTGTGGGGTGCGACAAGTTCAATATATTTCTTTAGCTTTAAATCCTCGACCAGAGTTTCTCTGCACTCAAATCTGTCCATGCCTTCATAGTCTCCGGCGTTTTCATTCATTATGCCGTTTTCACGCATAACAACAACCGGAGTTAAGTTGTGTCGTTTCCCCATTTCAAAGTCGTTCGGATCGTGGGCTGGTGTAACCTTAACTGCGCCTGTTCCAAATGTGGGATCAACAAAATCATCTGCAATTATCGGGATTTCACGTTCAACAATTGGCAGGATGAGAATTTCTCCAATCATTTCTTTATAACGTTCATCCTTTGGATTGACGGCTACCGCTACGTCACCAAGCATAGTTTCTGGTCGAGTTGTTGCTACAACAAGAAAGAGATGGGGGGCGTCTTTGAACGGATATTTTATATGCCAGATATGTCCTTCATGTTCTTCATGTTCAACCTCATCATCGGCAAGGGCTGTACAGCAACGGGGGCACCAGTTAATTATGTATTTGCCCTTGTAGATTAATCCTTTTTCAAAGAGACGCACAAAAGTTTCTTTTACTGCTGCCGAAAGGCCCTCGTCCATTGTGAACCGTTCCCGTTCCCAGTCGCAAGAACTTCCAATTTTTTTCAATTGTTTTATTATGGTTGAACCGTACTGATTTTTCCATTTCCAGACTTCTTCTATAAAACGTTCACGTCCCAATTGTGTGCGCTTTATGTGTTTGGCTGCTAATTCCCGTTCAACCACATTCTGAGTGGCTATACCTGCATGGTCTGTGCCGGGCATCCACAACGTATTGTATCCCTGCATACGCCTCCAGCGAATCAGGATGTCCTGTATAATATTATTCAGGGCGTGTCCCATGTGAAGTACGCCAGTTACGTTTGGAGGAGGTATAACTATAGTATACGGTTTCTTAGAAGGGTCAGGTGTGCTGTGAAAAGCGCCTTTTTCCTCCCAGAAGCGATACCATTTATCTTCGATTTCTTTAGGATTGTATTGTTTTGATAATTCTGTCTGCATAATTTAAAAAATTCCAAAAATCTGTGTCATCCGTGTCCAAAAAAGTTGTTTTAAAATTAATCTTGTTTCATTTCAAAAAGTGTAACTGAATAAGAAGTTGTTGTTCCATTTCGCTCGATATTAACAGTACAAGTATCACCAAACTGCTTTGTTTGGAGGTAATGAAATAGTTCCGTGACGTCCTTTACTGTCTTTTCGTCAATTGACAAGAAAACGTCGCCTGTCTTAAGTCCTGCCTTCTCAGCCGGGCTCTCGGGGTGTATTTCTTGTATAGCCAGCTTGTTGTCAAATGTCCTCTGAAGTTGTATCCCTAAGTATACTATCTTTTGTGTTGATAAGGGAGCGATAGCCCAAATAAAATCGGCTGGTTCTAGCGGAATTTCTGGAATAAACAGGTCCTGATTAGTTTCAGGTTTGCCATTCCGGAATTCCATAGAACAGATTGTGTAATAAGGCTTGGGATTTTGTCGAAAAACTCTCTTGGGAATGCCAAAGTCGTACAATATATGGCCATTTCCGGCAAAAGCAATAAACTTTTTGTCTTTGCCTTCCCATGACGCTAAATAATTTATAATCGTTTGTGCCATGTATCCTTCCCACAAACATTGGACATCGTTATATTTTTCTATGTCAGCCGAACGGTCTATGTGCCCATGAATTGCCATCTCCAGATAAATCCGATGAAAATAATCCGTTGTATCAATTTCTGGTAATTGTTTTTTTTCTTCATCGCTTAGATTTTTAACCCCTTTTTTACTCACTATTTTTACCAGTTCTTTTGGTGCATTTAGAGCGATCACAGGAATTTTCTTTTCACGGGCAAAGTCAAGAATGTCTTTATATAAATTGTAATCATATCCCCATTCTTTATCCCACTGTGTTTCTTCTAATAATTTCTTTTCATCAATTTCGCCGGCAGTCCACTGGTCTAAAAAAGGCTGAAAAGGTCTTGTAAACATTTCCATGCCAATAGCTATGTTATTTCCAAATCTTTCATAGAGCGTCTTGAGTATCTTTAACTGCACCTGATGCGATGCCTTGTTTGCATGGGATTCACCTACGTACAGGACGTTGGCACAGTCAAAAAAATGGGTCAGGTCAGAGAATTGTACTTTCTCGCCTGTGGGGATATGGATTATATCATCAATCGCTACTTGCGATGGAAAATTCTTTAGTCTGTCTGTTTCAACTTCTGAATTTGGAAAGGCATTCATAGGTGATAAAAGATAAAATGCCAGAAGAAATAAAATAGCCTTGCCAAAGTTCTTCAACCAAAGATGCTTAGCAAGACTCTTGAAAACTCTGAATGTGTTAAATCCAATAGGTACTTGTTTAGGAAAAATGAAATCGGTTACTCTTGCTGTTTGCAAGGATTCTCCAAAAATCTCTATTTCATCTAAATTATGCTCTCCTATGTTATGTGATTTTGCCGTTTTTAAGAGTGGTACATGTAAAGAGTTGACATTAAGAATTTCGGCTACTACTCTGTCAATTGCAACACAATCAATGCCTCCGAGAATTAAAGAAACCTGTTTAGGCACACCTCCGGAAGGTCCGTGCTTTTCCATAGCCATAACAGCGTCTACGATTGTGAACGTAGGTTTTATGGCTTGATAGTTGGCTAACAGCATTTCGGTGTACCATTCAATATCGTCCTTTGATTGAAAATGACGCCACGCCTTCCGTTTGCCGCTGACACATCCATACATGTTTTTCACTCCAGCGGTATATAACAGTTGCGCATGAGCCTTAAGTTTTGGAATATTGATAATGGCGTCAATGTCCAGCGCCTTACTTGAGACAGTTAGTGTAAATGGCTTATCGCCGCATTTTGTATTTACCTTGCGTGGCGAATCGAGTTCAATTATTGCAATGCCATGTTCTTTTGCAAAGCGGTCCAAACCCGCACGCTTGGCAATCTTGGACATTGCGCCAAAGGCAGGACTATCGCCGATAACTGGTGTCGCACCCATTTCTAATATTTTTTCGGCAACAACCTCAATGACCGCTGGATGTGTAATTGTGCAATCTTCCGGTACGCTCTCCCTCAGAAAGTTAGGCTTTAATAATACCTTTGTGCCTTTTTTTATGATATTTTGGATACCGCCAAAGAAGCCAAAAGTCAGGTCAATAGCCTCAGTGACCATTTCCCTGTCATAACTCGTACATCGGATTATGGAGACGCCTGTTTTAATTGTCATAACTACTCAGAAATAATATTATGATGTTTTGTGAAAGTATAATAGTTAACGGGGCTGTATATTGTGAGTGATTACTGACCTCTGACTACTGACACACGACACACGACACACGACACAGACAACTGAAATTTAAATAAACAATATACTATTTTTTAGCGATTAATCAAATACTCATTTTTGTTAAGATTATGTATTTGTAAACTGTAGTGCAGAGTTAAACAAACCTTTCGGTAATGATTCTAATACCTTAATTTGTTTCCATTTTCTTATTCTTAAATTAGGTACTTAGCGGCTTTTTGTTTGCGCAACCGTTATGATTACGCTGCCAACTTTTAATCCTGCGTATTGAATTAAAAAAGGCCAAATGCATAGAGTTGCGTCTCCTGCAGTCGGCCTTACAAGAGTGTAGCTATTTATTTAACTGTGATATTTGTTTGTGTTATAGCCTAAATCTTCTTCATGCCCTTTTTATCAGCTTCCTTCAGTTTGAGATTAAGTATTTCTCTTTTCCTTTTTATTATCGTTGGTTGAACAAAATAATAATTAAATAGGGCTTCCAACACGTCGAGATTCCAGTCTGCCTCACCCGGCTCAACGTCCACAACTTCGCCAGGCCTTTCGCTTTTAATTGGATTGGCTGCATAGTTGCCTATCTTTCGAACGGCATCAATAGCCTCCACTATATATGGCGGTAAACTTCCACTGTCTATCACTTCCTGGATTTCATGGGTGAGATTGTTTTGCTTAACATGCGCCTTCTCTCGCAACAGATGTTGTAAACAGCGGCGACTTAATGCTGCGCTTGCCTTTGGACTATCAGCAAGAACAGTACACGCCTCTCTGTAAATCTCAGCAAATTCCTCAGGTACCTCTTTTGGAAGTGGTACACGGCTTGTGGTTCTTGGATAAATCAAGCGCTCGCCTTTGACAGACTCCAGCATTGATCTGCCTCCAATGCTGCCAATTTTGCCGTTCACCAAAACAAGCACCACTCGTTCACATGAAGGACACTTTCTGCTAATAACACCCCAATTGCCCTCTGCATCGCTACCAACGGGTATTACCTCGTAGAAATCGTGAAATGATTCCAAACAGTGCGGACATTTCATGGCTAAGTATTCCTTTATATGATTACGAGTTTTTTACTTTAACTTTTGGGATTGCTTTGACTGTTAATTATAACTGTCGTGATACTTCTGTAATATTATTAAGTATAAAAGAATATAAAAGTAGATTAAAGTAAAAAATAATCAAATTGAAACCCATAGCAATACTGATAAAATAGAGAAGAATTTAAAAACACAAAATATGTAATCACGCATTATGACAATCATATTCAATAAAAATATCTGCGATGACCTTTCTAATGCCACCGAAAAGGAATGGTTGGAGACAAACGGCATAGGTGGTTATGCATCTTCTACGATAGTCGGGGCAAATACAAGACGTTATCACGGTCTGCTTATTGCGGCAACTAAGCCTCCGCTGGGACGCACCTTGTTGCTTTCCAAACTGGAAGAATTTCTTTGTACAGATGGGAAAGAAATTCCGCTATCTACAAATATTTATCCAAACACAACTTATCCGGAAGGATATAAAAACCTCGTTCAATTTAGTTTGAATCCATTCCCCACGTTTGAATATTCAATAAACGGTATAAATATAAAAAAAACAGTGTTTATGGTTTATGGGGAAAATACTACAGTAATTATGTATCAAGTAAATTGCAAGGGCGGACCGCCGTTCGCCCATACTTTATTGAAGGTAAGGGTTTTGATGGCATTTCGAGACCATCACTGGCTCACGCATGAAAATCAAGCTTTTAAGACCGATTATAAAATGCTTGCCAATAATGGTGTTTGTTTACAACCTTACGATGCGCTTCCGCCCATGTATCTATTTCATAATGCGCAGTCTTTGGATAAGGCTTCCTTTTGGTACAAGAATATGGAATATCCAAAAGAAATTGAACGAGGCATGGAGGCGCATGAAGACCACTTCAGTCCGCTTGCCTTGCATTTTGATTTGAGTAAACAAAGGGATTGTTACATTGCTGCGACTGCGAAGGCGTACGAAGAGATTGATGTAATGGACTTATTCGGCAAAGAACTTTCTCGTCGCCAGAGGAGAGTTGGGAGTTTGAAACTAGATACAAACAATTTCCACATCCAGCCTCTAACCCCCAGCATCCAACCTCCAGCATCCAACCTCCAACCTCTAACCTTTAACTCCCAATCTTCACAAAGAACAAATGAAGGGGGGGCAAAGACACTTGTTGAGTTATCAGAGTCCTTATTGTCTATATCAGACAGTTTTATGGTGAAAAGAGGAGGCAATAAAAAAAGTATTATTGCTGGATACCACTGGTTTGGAGATTGGGGGCGTGATACTATGATTTCACTGACCGGTCTTACACTTGTGCAGGGGAAATTTGAGGATGCTCAAAAAATATTGCTGTCCTATGCCCAGTTTGTAGACAAAGGGATGATACCCAACCGATTTCCCGATTACGGAGAGGCGCCAGAATACAATACTGTTGATGCGTCGCTATGGTATATTCATGCTGTATATCAATACCTGCGCTTTGCAAAGGATTTAAAAACGATTCGCAAGGATTTATACGGTGTTTTAAAGGAGATTGTTGAGCATTACAAAAAGGGGACGCGATTCAACATACACATGGATTCAGACAGCATTATTTATGCGGGTGCTGAAGGGGTGCAGTTGACGTGGATGGACGCAAAGGTGTGTGATTGGGTTGTAACACCACGCATGGGAAAGGCTGTGGAAATCAATGCCCTGTGGTATAACGCCTTGAAGATCATGTCGTTTTTTGCCCGCCAAATGAATTTGGATGATGAAAGTAAAGACTACAATATCTTAGCCGAAAAAGTAAGTAGATCATTTAACGATGTCTTTTGGTTTAATGAAGGACAATATCTTTACGACTATATTTTTGGTGAGGAAAAGAATAATGCCATTCGTCCTAATCAGATATTTGCTGTGAGCCTACCGTATTCGATGTTGTCGAAAAAGAAGCAGAGGAATGTGGTTGAGATTGTTAAAAAGCAACTCTTGACGCCGTACGGCTTGAGAACACTTTCTCCAACAGATAAGGATTATGTTGGTCGTTATACTGGAAATGTTTATGAGAGAGATAGGGCATATCATCAAGGAACGGTGTGGGCATGGCTGATTGGTCCTTATATTTCGGCGTATGCAAAGGCTTACGCAGGCAATAAGGATATCCTGAAATATGTCAAAGGATTATTAGCGCCGTTTTATGAACATTTGTTTGAGTCGGGATTAGGAACTGTTTCTGAGATATTTGACGGAGACCCGCCACATACGCCTCGAGGTTGTATTTCTCAGGCGTGGAGCGTGGCGGAAATATTACGGTCATATTTTGAGCATGTGTACGGCTTTGAAGATGTTGACGAATGAATAATGGGTGCTGGATAATTCAACTGAGAGATTCAGGGTTTTCGCTTGACTTGCAAATAAAAAGGCTTTAGCATGTTTTTGTTTATATTAGATATTGATGTTTTATTTTATTTAAGAGTTTAATATGCCAATTAAGTGTTTTTCCAGAAATAAATATTTGGCGAATATTCTCTTTACTTTCTTTATCCTCCCATATCTCATATTAAGTCTAACCATGGGAGGCTATCACGATAGTATTTTAAATGCCAGAAATTGTAACCATGCACAAAAAACTGTATCAAGTGATGTTGATAACTTACAGGTTGGCATTTTAGAGGATACTTTAAAACACAATCCGGAAACGTGTCAAATCTGTCAATGGTTGAAAACTCAGACAACATTAACTCACTTTCTGTTGTTAGACACGCAATTCGATTATGTTTGTATTAATGCTGTATACCATTCCAACCCGGTACTTGCATCTTTATCCATTCATAAATTCACCATTCGTCCACCCCCATATTTCTCCTAAATTTTTTGTATAATTAAATTGATTAAGGCGCAGATTTCCGCAGGTTTTTACGGGCAATGATTTTGTCAGCTCATTATTTAAACCCTGACAATCTGTGTTTATCTGTGTCCAAATAGTATAAATTAAGTTATTTTACAGGAGAATAGTATGAGACGTATAAATTACATACTGCTCGTGTGCATACTTCTTGGAGAAAGCATAGTATCTTATGCTTATAGTGAAGGGCTACAAACGATTAACAGCAGTTCCGAACTTATGAATGCCGCAGAAAAAACAGAAGAAGATGGAGGGGAAATACGTATTAAGAAGGATGAATTTGATGAGATTGTTGGTCAATTGCAAGGTATGAAGGCACTTCTTGAAAATATGAAACGGGACTACGATACTCGTCTTGGTGAGATGCAAGAAAAGATTGCTGCCCTTGAAAAAGAAAAGGCTGTGCTGGAAAAGACACAATTAGAATCTGTAAGGGCAGATCATGAATTGCCTCTACCCGGAATTGAGAACGAGTTAACTGCCGCAGAGGTAAAGACGGAACCCTCGAAAGTGTCTGTGACAAAAGAAGAAAGACCAATACCATTACAAACAGATGCAAGTACAACTTCTCCTCTGCCTTCACAAGCAACGGCAGGGTCTGCGTTGTCGCCGATAAGTGCGACGACACCCAGCCAATCTGCAAGTTCAGAAACTGAAAAATGGTCTCCTGTGCAGCCTATTAGCTTGTTGAGTACGGGAAAGGGTTATATGAATATCTCCTTTGATGGACTGTTTGCGGCTGGAGGTTCAACTGCTGAAGATTTGGATAATATTGAAACAGGCGGACACGACCCGAACCAGCGCGGGTTCACCGTGCAAAATTTGGAAACGGTGTTTGATGGGGCAATTGACCCTTATTTTAAAGGGCAGGCGAATATCGTCTTTCAGATAGATAAAAATGGGGAATCATTTCTTGAAGTGGAAGAAGCCTACCTGACTTCAATGTCATTGCCTATGAATTTACAGGTAAAGGCAGGTGCATTTTTTACAGAATTTGGGAGACTGAACCAAACGCATCCGCATACGTGGGATTTTGCAGATCAGCCTTTAGTCAACGGCAGATTTTTGGGCCCTGACGGAATGAGAAATCCCGGAGTGCGTCTTTCATGGTTAGCTCCAACAGATAACTACACAGAATTATTTTTTACAGTACAGGATAGCCAAGGCGAAACGGCTTTCAGTTTCAGGAACGAAGATGAAAAGTTTGGGCGCAACCCGATTGAAACTCATGTGAAAAATATGGGTGATTTGCTTTATGTACCTCGTGTTGTTACCTCTTTTGATCTGACAGACGAACAGACCATTTTACTGGGTGCTTCTGCAGCCTTTGGACCAAATTCTACAGGAACAGATGAAGACACTCTGATTTATGGACTTGATATGTTTTGGAAATGGAAATCTAAATACGCCTCTGGTGGTTTTCCCTTTGTAACGTGGCAAACAGAAGTTATGGGGAGACGTTACGAAGCTGGTGCAGACGTAAATGATGGTCTGCCAGACGAGGTGCTGGATAATTGGGGCGCTTATTCTCAACTCGCATGGGGATTTAAGAAACGATGGGTAGCTGGATTTAGGGGAGATTATGTAGACGGTGAAGATTACGCTGTAGACCCTTTAGTATTTGAACGTTGGAGGCTTTCACCCAATCTTACTTTTTATCCATCTGAATTCTCAAAAATACGATTGCAATACAACTATGACGATATATTGGGTGATGATAGCACAGAACATTCTGTATTTGTGCAATTTGAATTTTTATTGGGCTCACACGGGGCGCATAAGTTTTAGAGTTTCTTGAGTTAGTTCGGTTTGTTTGGTTGCTTGGGTTTGTTGGGTTGGTCCAAGAAATCCATCGAACGCAATTATAAGGGGTATGTAATGAAATTGAAATCCATTATATTGTTTTGTTTGTTATTATCAGTAAGTTGGGTATCCGTTGCCCATGCAAAATTAAACATTGTCGCAGCAACCCCAGATATGGGTGCAGTAGCAAAAGAAGTCGGAAAGGATAAAATTGATGTAATCAACATTGCTAAACCAACAGAAGACCCGCACTTTGTGGATGCAAAACCGAGTTTTATTGTTAAGTTGAACAAGGCGGATTTGCTTATTGATGGGGGACTTCAGTTGGAAATAGGGTGGCTGCCGCCTTTAGTTACTGGCGCAAGAAACCAGAAGATACTCGCTGGAAATGCTGGATATTTGGTTGCCTCAACAGGAATCAAGGCGTTGGAAGTACCCGCCGCATCTGATCGTAGTATGGGAGACGTCCATCCACTGGGGAATCCTCATTTCATGCTGGATCCATTAAACGGAAAGATAGTTGCAGCCAATATCTCTGAACGGTTATGTCAAATTGACGCAACAAATTGTGATTATTACAAGAATAACTTAAAAGATTTTGCACAAAGGCTTGACAAGAAATTATCCGAATGGCAAAAAATGTTGGAACCATTTAGGGGCACTAAAATTGTTACTTATCATAAAACGTTTCCTTATTTTGTAAGTCGGTTTAACCTGAATGTAGTTGGAGAGCTTGAACCTAAACCTGGAATTCCACCTTCCCCCGCACATATTAACAATCTTATTCAAACGATGAAAAAGGAGGGGGTAAAACTCATTATTATAGAAAGATTCAGAGAACGCAAAACACCAGAATTTATCGCATCACAAACCGGGGCGAAGGTTATTGTTTTTCCTATTATGGTAGGGGGTCAAAAAGAAACGGAAGACTATATAAAACTTTTTGATTATAATATTGGTCAAATAGCATCGGCTCTCAAGGCTAAGCCGTGACTTTAGTCTGTTTAGTTAGTTGTGTCGTGTTAACTCAACTAACTCAATGAACCTTACAAACCCAAGAAACCCTATGAACAATTGTATTACTTTAAAGGATGTTGCTATTGGATACGGTGGGAAATCTCTCTTAAGCAGTATTAATTTTTCTGTAAAAGATGGGGAATTTACGGTACTGTTTGGACCAAATGGTTCGGGTAAAACCACACTGTTCAAGACTATTCTGCGCATTATTCCTGCTATTCATGGCGCTATTATTTACAGCGAGGGGCGTCTTCCAAAATTTGGATATGTGCCTCAGCGTCAAACGTTGGATGAAATATATCCATTTACGGCAGAGGAAGTAGTATTAATGGGTACTTTTGGACAAACTAAACCATTTTCTCCAACACGTGGCACAAATCGCAGTTTGGTAGAACAGTGTTTAAAAGATGTTGGGATGCTGGAGTTCAGAAAGCAATTATTTTCTGAATTATCTGGAGGACAGAAGCAGCGAATTCTTATAGCGCGTGCACTCGCTACAAAACCAGATGTGTTGTTACTAGATGAGCCTGTTACGGGTGTTGATGTCAATGCCCAAAAAATGATTATGGAACTTATTTCTATATTACACCAAAAGCATAAACTGACGATTGTGATGGTTACACATGAGATTTATACTATACCCAAATGGATAGATAAGATAATATGGATAAATAATAATAAGGTATTGATTGGTAGTGCAGCGGAGATGCTATCATTGTTAGGTACATAGCACTTAATTATTACCATATTTGACATAATATACGTTTTACGAATTACGATTTAGAATTGAAAAATTGTAAATCTGAAATCGTAAATCAAAAATTAATTCAGTTCATGTTTGATTCTGGTTATAGGTACAAATGGAACATCTTTTAGAAATACTTAGTCCGCATTTTCTTTTACGAAATGCCTTTTATGCAGGTCTGATAGTAGGGTTTGTATGCCCTCAGGTAGGCATATTTTTCGTATTACGCCGTATGATTTTGTTGGGGACAGCTTTGCCTCAGGTGTCAAATGCTGGGATTGCCTTTGCATTTTTGTTACATACTTTGGGCTGGCATTTTTTGCCACATGTGGAATCTGAAAAGGCAATGGCTTTGACTGGTTCAGTCGTTTTCACACTTATTGCCATCTTTGTTTTGGCTATTCTTGAGCGCAAACGAAAGGGGTTTACTGAAAACCGCATTGGCTATATCTATGCGCTTGCTGGGGCGGCTGCCATACTGTTCGTTTCGTGGAATCCTTATGGTGAGACGGAAGTGCTTTCCATGCTTAAAGGAGAGATTTTGTCTATTCCAGATGTCTATTTGTGGTCAATGATTGCCATTTATGGAACAATCTTTGTTTGTTTATTCGGGTTTCACCGTAATTTCGTATTAGTATCCTATGATACAGATATGGCAATTACG
The DNA here is from genome assembly GCA_023261445.1 of Planctomycetota bacterium. Classification (GTDB taxonomy): domain Bacteria; phylum Planctomycetota; class Brocadiia; order Brocadiales; family Brocadiaceae; genus 2-12-FULL-39-13. Next base: position 274 of record JAHFOX010000040.1, on the reverse strand, counting down.
ATGGGTAAGAATGTCATTCTGTGGGACATTTTACTTTATCTGATTATAGGCATAATAATATCGTTTGGGGTAATGACTGTAGGACCGCTCGTAATATTTGGTTTTCTGTTAATACCGGCAATTACTGCAAGAATGATTACCAGAGGAATCCTGCCTTTTTGCATTGTTTCATCAGTCATAGGAGTCATTTCAGCATTTTGTGGTTTTTATATTTCGTATCGTTTTGACCTTCCAACAGGTCCAACAGATGTAGCGCTGCTCTGCGTGGTATTGG
>JAHFOX010000039.1 GCA_023261445.1 Planctomycetota bacterium | reverse complement strand
CGAAACTAAGTGCTTCTATCTTTCTCAACAAGGCGGGAGCCTTCGACAAATTCGTGAAGGTGATTGGGCTGCTGCGCCCAGATGTCGCCCTGCTCGCTTTTGAGAGGTATTGTGCTGAAGTAGAGGATGTGCAAGCGACGAAGGCGAGGCTTGCCGGAGCAGCTAGGGTTATCCGCGAGCGAATAGGGCCTTGGACCAAGCTGGAGATTCTTGTCGCGCAGGACGTCGAAGGCTTCAATGATTTTTCCGCGGATCTTGGATGGTATGGTCGCCGTGTCCGCAAGTACCACTGAAGGGCCGCTAATGGCCGAGACCAGCTACTCGTGAGTGCGCTTTTCGAACGCCTGTGCCACCGAACAACGGCTTGCAGTTCGACGCGCCTGAAGCCGGACGTTTGACGTCACCGAAAACAAGATGGCTATTAAAGGTTTCGTTTATGTTATAGAGTCTCCAGCACCACATGACCTCCTGGATGGTCGCACAGAGGGGCGGGTCCTAACCGAAGCGCTTCTCTTGGCTGGAATTCCACATTGGTATAGTCTTGCAAGCGATCGTGCCATGCTTCTAGAATCGCTGGGCAACCGATTACGTGAAGCAAGCAGGCACCACAACAACAAACTCCTCCCGATTCTCCACCTCAGCATGCACGGCAGCCATCAAGGCGTGGCACTGACGAATGGTGAGTTTATCTCTTGGTATGATCTTAGAGGCCTTCTTCTGCCTCTGGTCCAAGCTATGCAGGGCAGTCTGCTTGTTTGCATGTCTTCCTGTTTTGGCAGTGCCGGTTGCCGTATGGCTATGTACCAAGACAATGAGCCGCACTTTTGGGCTCTCGTAGGCAACACGGCGTCCGCCACATGGGCCGATGCTGCCATCGCTTATATCTCTTTTTATCACCTATTTTTCAAGGGCTTTGACATCAAGATTTGCGTTGATTCGATGAAAGTTGCGTCAGGCGATCACAACTTTACTTTCTTTTTGGGAGCGGATACGAAAGCCGGATGGGATACATTTGTTCACCAGCGAAGTCGGCAAATCTCAGCAGGCGTATCCCAGGCGGCAGACGAAACAAGTCGAAAAACCAAGCAATAAAAACATAAGACGCCTAACTGTTCGCTCAATCGGACGCATCCACAGTCTTTCGATAGTTCGCGCCGCAGGCGCTGCGCGAGCTAATCATTCGGGCGAAAACCAACTGAGTTTCGTAAGTTGGGTTGAGGAACGAAACCAAACAATTTCATAATTGTTACGCATGGTTGGTATTTGGGTTTCGCTCACGCGCTACCCAACATATAGGGACAATGGAAAAACTTGAAAAGATTTTACAACTATTCCTTTGCATTATTCTTTTAGGACTAATCATGCTGCCCGATTTGAGGTGACATTGCCTTTCACCATATAACTTTAATTCCCTTAGCGTGTATCTGCCTATCACTGCTAACTAGCGGACTGCCAGTTAATACTGCGGTTGCAAGTATTAATCTATCGTGTACCTCTAATCCTTTTATTGTTTCGGCTATTTTTAATAATCTGTTGTCAAAAGGGACTATCTCATAGTTAATACTTTCTTCTAAGTTTAATAAAAGCTTATGAAACGATAAATTGACACGCCCCTTTTCTATCAGATAAAGAATTTCCATTAAAACTATTATCGGAATGTAGATCGTGTCTGTTTCTTCTGCTTCCTTAACAGCCTTTAACGCCTTTGGTGATAACTTATGATTCAAATTCTTATCCAAATACCAAATGAAGGCATGAGTATCCAAAGTTATTTCCATATCGCTTTAGCTTCTGCAAGGTCTTTTTCAGTTACCTTACTATTGCTTGTTATTCCGTGTAGGGAAATACGCGCTTCTTTTTTTGACTCCCGAGTCTCTTTGAAATATTCTCTCAGTGCTTCCTCTGTAATAAGCCATTTAGTACCCATTTTCCTTGCCCTGAGCTTTCCCTGTCGAATGTATGTCCTCAAGGTAAACGTTGTGATACCTAAACTTTTCGACAACTCTTTTAGTGAGTAAAGTTTTAATTCCCCCAATTGAATAGGCATTTTTTATCTCCTGTGGTTAAACGATTAACATTTTTAGTAATAATACCCAAGATAATATTATTTATCAATTTATTTTTACGTTTACTCTATACTTACTACCCAGATTCTGCAATAGGATACTGATGAACGCTGACAAATGCAGATAAATGGTTGGTGTTGGGTTTCGCTCATGCGCTACCCAACCTACATGGCTAATGTTTAAAACGCACAAAAAGCCTTCCGAAATTGTCACTGTCCTTCTCTACACGATGATAAAGCCCTTTTATATCAGGACGGTTTAAAAAGCGCAGGACGGTTTTCTTTAATTGTCCGCTTCCTTTTCCCGGAATGATTTCTACCAAAGCAATCCTTTTCTCAACGGCTTCATTAATAATCCGATTGAGTTCTTTTTCAATTAACTGTCCTTTTTTACATATTTCGTGCAGATCGAGCTTTAATTTAGCCATTTAAATTCCCCGAGCGGGTTCAGGTTTGCAACCTGAATCCAAATGTTTTGCGGTATTACCGATGCGATAAAGATTCAGAATTATGGGTTCAATTTATAAAATTGAACCCGCGATGAGATGCAGTTTACTGCACTGCCTTATATTAATCCCCGTTCAAAATTCCCAATTACTGAATTTTTAACCTTACTCTTATCCTGTATTTTCAAGAATATATCCTGTATCACTTCCGGCGTATAATCCTTATAACACAAATCAATCCTGAAATCCCGTTGACCTGCCTCAAGGAGCTTTTGAATACAGTGGATAATGGAGAAAGATTTTTCGCCAATAACTACCGTCTTACATGCCTCATCTATAACCGTAAAGCGGTCGCCATGCTCATTTTCTAATACTATCTGTTTGAAACCGCACCGATTCCTTCCAGGACACACTCCTTTCATGTTCGCCCAGACACAGGTTTCTGAAGTAAAGAGCGGGGTATCCTGATAAATAATTACATCTGCGTCTGCAGTAGATAGCGTCTGCAAATTTTCTTTGTCATCTTCCGGAGAGAGCGTATATCTGCAAAATCCCAATTCCCTCAATTTCATTGCAGAAAGAGGATTCAGGCAATATAAAGGGTAATCGGCAGATAACCGCACGTCCTCATCCGCGAATAGTTCTAAGGCACCAAGATTCGAAAGCTGGAATTGCCGAAAACCCTGCGAAATCAATTCGTGTACAAGCTTTCTGAAATAATCGTATTTCGCATACCTGTTCCCCTCATCTCTCATAATAACAGGTAATGAAAAAACGATCTTGTCTCTTACCTTCGACGGAGAGATACTTTCATTGTCTTCTATGCCAGTTTCTAACAACCCCCTTAATCCCCCTTTGTTAATGGGGATTTGATTGTGGCTTTGCTGCGCCAGGAGATCTCCAATCGTTTCATCTGTCAGGACAATGTATATCTTATAAATCTTTTCCAAGGGGATGTGGTTCAAATAGTCTAGTTTATCTACCTTCAGGGATAGTCTGATTTTATCGTATTCCAAATCTCCTTTCAAATCCCCCCAGCCCCCCTTTTCTAAAGGGGGATTTAGGGGGATTAAAATGGGGTTTTCTGCTGACAATTTATTGCCTGAACTGCTGTATTCAATACATTTCCCCTGTAACCATTCCTTTGTACTTTCACTCCTACATTCCTTATCTTTCCGCCATTCTTCACAAAAAATTTGGAAATAATCCCTTCGAATTTCATTCAGTACACTGAGCGGAACAAATAATTCCACAGAAATTTCTGTATGAATACCTGCCAACTCAAATGGTGTCTCGCCTAGTCGAGAAAAACACTCCCTTATATTTTCTCTTTCAGTTGTCCTGTGAATTCCTTTTTCCAGTTTCACAGAAAAATCACTGGAAAACGAAAAATGCCTTGTAGTTCCCTTTATGCCTATGCCATCCGGCGTTATTTTTATTTCCAAATCCACTGGTATTTTTGAAGTAGCAAGTTTTTTTGGTACTTTTGGTGTAAACATTTCTTTGACTTTCTGGGAAGAAAGCAAATACAATTTTGCACCTTGCTTGTATTGCTGTTCGGAATTGACAGCGGCAATATCACCTGCTTTTATACCGAATACCCTCTTACCTCTAACTTTGATGGTTTCAACGTGCAGCAAGGATGGTTTTTCTTTAGAATTTTCAAATACTTGTAATAAATCTCTGACGCCAATTTCGGCATCTGCCCGTATAGTTACCACTCCCTTCTCAGACTTTATTACCTCTCCGGCGTAAGACCCTATGTTAGCCGGATAATCTGGATTGATCGTATCTGCCGCCTTGATTTGACTGTTATTTGTAATTTCCTGGTTCTGCTGGTTACTCTCTCCAAATAAGTACGAATGTGTTGTCTCCCGGCTGAATACCGTTTTTATGCGACGAACGGCATCGTCATAATCTGACAGCTTACCATCAATTGCCTGCCGATAGGCATTTGTTACTATAGCCACGTATTCAGGAGATTTCATACGGCCTTCAATCTTAAACGAATTTACACCCACCGCAATTAACCCGTTTATATAAGAAATTGTGAGAAGGTCTTTCATTGAAAATAGATATCCGCCTTCGCTTGCTTCTGTTTTGTAATGCATCCTGCAAGGCTGTGCGCACCGCCCCCGATTTCCGCTTCTGCCGCCAATCATACTGCTAAAGAAGCACAGTCCTGAATAAGAATAACACAAAGCCCCATGGACAAAGACTTCTATTTCAATTGATGTATTCTTACAAATGTTGCTGATTTCCCCAATTGACAACTCTCTTGACAGGACAACGCGTTTAAATCCCATCTTTTCAAGTTGTTTAACACCGGCAAGATTATGAATGGTCATTTGTGTGCTGGCGTGTAATTGAAAATGAGGTAATTGAGATTGTATTAAATACAGAAGCCCCAAATCCTGAATAATCAATGCATCCGGCTGTAGTTCATCTAATGCAATCAAATAATCCACAACCTTTTCAAATTCGTTTGTCTTAATCAACGTGTTTAAGGCAATATAAACCCTGATTGGCTTTTTATGAGCATATGCAATAGCCTTGCTAATGTCATCAATTGAAAAATTATCTGCGCTGGCGCGTGCGCTGAAGTCTTTTAACCCAAGATATACAGCATCAGCACCGTTCTCAACGGCGGCAAAAAAACACTCCATATTGCCTGCGGGAGAAAGTAATTCTGGTTTTTTGTGTTGGGAATCAGGATGTGACGTTAACATCTTACATGTAATATGTTAATAATTTTAATTTGGAATTTATTTGGGATTTGTAAAATGTGGGTTGAGATTGGGATAACAAAACCTGTTTCGTTTCGGTTCGTAGCGGTAAGGGTTTGCGGTTTACTTCTGTTATTTATCAAAGGTATCTTTATTCAACGCATCGTACAGCGCAATCTGCTCTTCAATGCTTAACTGTCTTGCTTTATGTTTGCTGCCCAAACACATAGAGCAGCGCTCGTCACTGCAAAACTGGCAGCTAAAACAATCCTCACAGGGATATTTTTTGTCTTTGCATTTAGTCATTCTTATTTAGGACGCAGATTTCCGCAGATAATAGTACTGAGTTTTAACTTCGTAATCCTAACAACTTATATTCAACGATGGAATCGTGACTAGAATTTCACCTTTGGCGCTTCTTTTTCTGCCTCTGCAACCTCAAAATACTTCGCCTCAGTCACAGCAGCGCGTGCGGCAAAGAATCGTCCATAGAAGCTTTTGATATATGCATTGAGTTCTCTGACGCTGTCATTATAACGCTTGCGTTCCACTGAGATTCGGTTCTCACTTCCCTCTAATGTATCCTGTAATTTAAGAAAAGATTCATTAGCCTTTAATTCAGGATAAGTTTCCCGGAACATCAACAAGCGGGATAAAAAACCTTCAATCTGCGTAGCAGCTTTGGCTTTATCTTCCACCGTTCCAGCGCTAAAATACCCTTTCCTAGCCTCAGCAAGTTTTTCAAATATCTCTTTTTCGTGAGAGGCATAGCCTTTCACTGTCTCCACAAGATTGGGAATAAGATCATAGCGTCTCTTGAGCTGCGTGTCTACCTGAGACCATGCATTTTTTACGTTTTCATTCAGACCAATAACCTTGTTATAACCCTTAACATACCAGACGCCGAAGATAATACCCAGTATAACAATACCAGCAATTATCGGAATTGTCTTTTTCATATATCACTCTTCCCTTATTAGAAGTTTACAGTATTACAAATTATGTTTTTAACATCCTTCATTTTAAATCCTGCACTTTTCATTTTCAGGTTTACCATCGTCCAGACGCACCTCCGCCTCCGAACGAGCCGCCTCCGCCGCCTCCAAAGCTACCAAAACCCCCGAAACCACCAGACCCGCCCGAACCGAAACCTCTAGGTCCACCGTAAATAATAGGCGGGCCTCCCCACCAATATGATGAATAGCGACTTCTTCTTAATAAGTAATTTATTAAAAACGGAAATATTACAAGGAGATATATTAACGAAAAGTATGGATTCTGACGTTCATATGCCTTTTTTCTCAAGTCGGACATACTGGGCATACCGGTAATTTTAATATTATTTTCTTCTGCAATTTTATGAACCATAACAACTACACCCTCGAATATCCCTTCGCTAAATTTTCCATTTTGAAAATTAGGCACAAAGAACGTCCTCCCAATCGTACCACATAGGCTGTCGGGTAATATTCCTTCCAACCCATATCCTACCTCGATTCTGTAAGCGCGGTCTGCCTTTGCAACAACAACCAATACTCCATTATCTTTCCCCTTCTGCCCCAATTTCCACCTTGTTGCAAGCTCAACAGCATACGTCTCAATAGGAATATCGCCTGTTGTATCAATCGTGAGAACGATCATCTGTGCGCCTGTTTTCTGTTCAAGTTCCTGAAGATACCCGTTAAGACCTTTCTCTGAAATTTCGCTAATAATGTTTGCCCTGTCTTCCACATACTTTTGAGGAACGGGCAATTCCTGCGACCATGCAATTGAGCAAAGACACAGAAAAAGCATACACATCGCAGGATATTGCAGTAAATTTCTTTTTTGCATCTTAAACCTTAAATTCATCTATCTTTTTGGTGATAGCGTTAAGTACGCGATATAAATCTTTAAAAACTTCTTTTAGAGCAGAGAATTGAGGATAGAAATTATGAGCCTTTACATCCATCAGTGTTTTAAATACATTTATATCTATATCGCAACACTCATTTAAGGCGTATAGAACGTCTCCTTTTACTTGGGGAATCTCATGGTCGTATAAAAAGAGTATGCCGCGAAACAACGGGAAATAGCCTGACAGCGAACCCATAAACAAATCCGTCAAAGTCTTATTGTTTCCCATAGACTTTATGTACCCCTGACAAAGATGTTGAATCTTGCCTTTTAGTTCGCGTTCGCACTGGAGTCTGATATCCGCCTTTTCGATTTTTATATCTCTCAAAACATCCATACCATAAACCAGTTGATTGATTAATTTCATATCAAGAAATTCTATTGGAAACACCTCAAGCGACCTATTTATATAATCCTGCGTCATAACAAGCGGAGCGCGTATCTTCTTTTTGCCGTAATTCTTGCCCAAAGCCGCAATAAAATCAAAAAATTCGACTTTATTCTCTTTTACAACAATTAATGTATTAATATCGGAGTGTTTTGCATTGAAGCTTTTTGTAATGACGCTACCTATGATATATATCGAAATGATGTCTTCTTTGTGGTTGGTCAGGATGTCTTTGAGGAATGGCTCTATAATATTCTGTGTTTGCGCGGGTATATTAGCTAGTTTAAGGTCTTCCATTCGGATGTTATTATCAATACCTCCACGATAAATGTACGGGGTTACTTATTATTTCCTTGTTCTTCCAGCTTTTTTCTTAATGCTATGTTTTCTAATCTTGTTGCCTCTAAGTCGAAGAGCAAATACTTTACATTCAATCTTAGGGAATCAAGTGTATCCTGCAATATCATTAAACTTTTTTGCAGGTCTTCGTGTTTTCTACCAAGCTCGTTAGCCAGTGTCTCAATACTCTCTTTTTTTACTTCCGGAAACTTTTTAATCTGCTCAATCAAATCCAGTAATTTTTCGTGAAAAGTCTGTTCGTCCATAAAATTACCTCCACAAGTATACATTTTAAGCAATACACAAAACTTACAGTCCGACACTTTATAGCTCAAAATATAAGCCACGTTTAATTAAATGTCAAGGCTTAAAATATTTAGTAATGCGGCAGAAAAATGCCTTGTAATTTGAAATTGACAATCCTCTTTTTTACAAATATAATCATTACAGTTAAAATCTTTATAGTGATTTAGAGAACTTGCCGCAATTAGTTATTGTGGCAATTTTGTTTTAAGGAGATACTACGTTGGAGTGGGATAAATCAGCATCATTACTACTGGAAAAGGTGCCTCCTTTTATACAAAAAACCGTCCGTGAAAAAGTGGAAACGCTTGCGCGTAATCGCGGGAAAGACATCGTAACCGAAGCAGATGTTGTTGCTGCCAGAGAGGCTTTCATGAACAAATCTGGTTCACAGCAGCCCATCACAAAGCAGCAACCAAAGCACAACGAAAAGCTTTCCGTACTGCGAAAATATTCTAAATACTTTGACGAAAATGGAAATCCCGTTCTTTACCACATAAATACCTGTCGCGGGACTGAGGTTAATTGCCCGTTTCTTATTACAGACCCCAAAATTTTAGCGGATAAACTCCGGAAACGACTGGAGGAATTAAATTTCACTGAGAAGTTAATCAATAAGATTGAAGGCCATATCTTGCCGCACCACACAATGAAACTGGCGGTGTCGGGATGCCCAAATAGCTGTTCAATGCCGCAAATCAAGGATTTTGGGGTTCATGCAATTGAATCTGTTTACGTAGACCCTGACTGTGAATGTATCGAGTGCATGAAATGTGTGGAGACTTGCCGGGAAGATGCAATTACAGTAAAGAACAGACAGGTAGTTATTGATAAAGAAAAATGCGTACACTGCGGACTGTGCGCAAAGGTATGTCCTGCAGGTTCAATAAAGGCAGAGGAGAAAAAGTATCGTGTAATGATTGGCGGGAAAGTCGGACGCCACCCACGATTTGCCCTTGACTTATTGCCAACAGCAGATGAAGCCACAGTTTTAAAAGCACTGGTTGCATGCATAGATATTATACTCACAAACAAAACCGAACGTCATTTTAGAACACTTATAGAACAACTAGGAATAGAGGAAATTAAAAAGAGGCTATGATACTTAGCGACACGGACAGAAAGATACTTCATCGTTTACAATCCAACCTGCCCCTTGTATCCAGACCATTTCTGGAATTAAGCAAAGAATTAGGCATAGATGAAGATACAATCATTGAGCGCATCAAGTTTATGATTGAAAAGGGTTATGTAAGACGGCTTGCCCCTATTATTAACACTCAGGCAATGGGCAGAGAGGCAACGCTTGCCGCCGTAAAAGTTCCCGAAGACCGCATTGACGAGGTAGGCGCAATCATCAATAGTTACAGCGGCGTGTCTCACAATTACCTGCGCAAAGGCAGAAACGTTGATATTCCTTACAATATGTGGTTTACAATGTCTGCAAAAGATGACGAGGAGCTTAAAAGCAGATTGAAGGAAATCGAGGAACGAACAGGGCTCGTGGTCAGAAGTTTACCAACGACAAAGAAATTCAAGATTGGAGTGCGATTTAAAATTTATTAACCGTATAGGAATTTTCATTTTGGACGCGGATAAACACAGATAAACGCGGATTTTTAAAATGTAGGGATTTAAAATTTTAAATCTCTCCTGCGCATATCTGTGAAAATCTGTGTCCTCATTTAAACTATGACAAATAAAAAAGAAGACATAGACGTCAAACTCATCAAACATATTCAGGAAGGCCTGCCTGTTACTAAAACTCCGTATAAGGATATTGGACAAGCGCTAGGCATGCCTGAAGATGAGGTAATAAAAAGGCTCACAAAGCTCATAGAAGCAGGAAAAATCAGACGGTTGGCGGCATCTATTGCCCACCGCAAGATTGGCATCAATGCCAACGCCATGTGCGTGTGGAAGGTGACAAAGGAGCGGGTTGATGAAGTAGGCAATATCATGGCAGGTTTTGAAGAAGTAACCCACTGCTACGAACGCCCCACATATCCTGACTGGCAGTACAATGTCTTTACCATGATTCACGGCTATACTGATCCCGAATGTGAGGCTGTAATTCAAGCAATCAAGGAAAAAACTGGGCTGAAGGACTACGTCGTCCTTTATAGCGAGAAGGAATTTAAGAAGGTGGGGGTGAGGATATAATATTTCTAAAATTGTAATTACTCAGGTGGGCCGACTGAAGGTGGAAGGCTTTCGGTGACAAATCATGCGTGACGGTTGATATACTTCCGTCTTCAGCCTAAATACCTGAATAGTTACCTAATACCCTGAGCCACGAGGAATTCTTAAACTCAAAAATGACTCTTATTTTATAAATACCGTTGGCGCCGACATTAGCTAAATCGCCTTTTCGCCACTTTCGCCAGTTCTGATACGAACAGCATTCTCAATAGGGCTGATAAAAATTTTGCCGTCTCCGATACTGCCTGTTTGCGCCTCTTTTGCAATACGCTGAATGATATTCTCGACGTCCTTGTCTGCAACAACTATTTCCATCTGTATTTTCTTTATGAAATCTGTCTTGTATGCCCTACCACGCCACTGTTCAGTAATGCCCTTTTGACTGCCATGCCCTTTTACCACAGTAACTGTCATACCGGGATATCCAATATCTGACAATGCGTCCTTTACTATTGTAAATCTATCTTCCCTTACAATTGCCACAATCTTTTTCATAACTTTACCCTCCTAAAATGTTGTTCCGTTATAAATATTCCTGATAATACAGGATAAATCAAATTTTTTTCAAATCGTAATTCGCAAATCATAAATATTAGACACAACTACTCTATATCTCCGTCGTCCAAGCGATAAGGTGCATCATAGACCGGGCGGGAGAGTAGTTTACCCGTATATGTAATCGTACTTCCAATTCTTACATCCATAACCTTTTCAAACATCCTCCAATCAAATAAGATTTCCACTTCTGCATCTTTGCCGGGCTGTCGGCTCACCCCTATACGGTTCCAATCCACACGCCCCATCCCTTTATAAACCGCAATTCCACGCCACCGGACATATTTACCTCTATATTTATTCCATAATTCATTCTTTTCGGAACGGGAAAGCGCGCTCTCCTTCCCAAAATGCTTATTCATTTCTTCAATAGAAACGTCAATAAAATCCCTGTCTAATGTCTCTGCAACAGGCTTTGCCGGCTCCTCCACAATCACCGTTTTTTCAGCTATTTCACTGTCTTGCGTATTGCGACTTACGGTTGCGGTACCGGAAATAACATCGGATATAGTGGGATTTCTCGATACAATTAATTCCCCTTGATTATTCAGGAAAGAAGAAGCCTCTCCTTCTGTAAACAATTTACAAAATGTATCTTTGTAAGTGCAAATTCTGTTTTGGTCTTGATGAAATATAACGTCATTACAAACATTTCTGTCACGATACGCCAACCAATTGTACACGCCTGTTACCAACACCCTGTCATCAAATATAACAAAATCCTGTATCGGCTCGTTACCTAATTGCAGTTTTAGAACCCTCGTATCGAATCCTTTACGAATTAGCGTTTCTGCCAGTAGTCCTTTTATACTACTATCACTACTTTCAATAATCACAATACGCACCCGTACGCCTCTGTTTCTTGCCGCTTCAAGGTACTCATCTATTCCCAGAGCGGCAAAATCGTGAACATGAAGGTCAATACACCGTTGTGAATATTCAATTCTTTCTTTTAATCGCTCTTTAATTGAACCCTCTGGAAAATAATAAGTATTGTCAGCCACAGATAGCGAGGTGGAAATACACATCAACACAACTATAATTAATAATCTTTTCATCCCAAATGTATAATACCTAAAGCCCACATTATGAAATGGGGCTTTCCTTGTCTCCTTACCAAACAACTGATATGGATGATATTCATGTGCGATTACTTTCTTTATAAGCCAAAAACGCCTTATGTAAATTATCTAAAATATCTGTGGCAATCATTGAAATTTCGCCTTTTTCCTGTACTGCAATATCCCCAGCCAGACCATGTAAATATACACCCAACTGTGCCGCCTCAAACGGCACATATTGCTGTCCTAAAAAAGAGGCAATCATGCCTGTCAATACATCCCCGGCGCCAGCCGTTGCCATACCAGGATTACCAGTTTCATTAATATAATACTTTTCTTCGTTCATAACAACAGTCTTGTGACCTTTCAACACCAGCGTTACATTCTTCCTGCCTTTGACAAACATCCTGGAAATTTCCACCCGTTTTGATTGAACTTCCTTTGTTGACACCCCCAGAAGATGCGCCATTTCACCAGGATGCGGCGTTAGCACTATGTTTGTTTTAATGCAGTCTAATATCTTTGGATTGTCGGCAAGGGCGTTAATACCATCGGCATCGAGGACAATTGGGCAGTCCAGGGACTGCAATAACCACAGAATAAGTTTCTTTGTCTCCTGATATTGGGAAAGACCAGGACCTATAGCAACCACATCAAACCGTTGTGAAAAATCGAGGATGTCCTGACGTCCCAATTCAGACAAAGTCTTTAAATGAGTCTCTGGCAAGGGATGGGTCATCACACAGGTCAGCTTTGACGCAACAATTCCATGCAAGCTTTCAGGAATGCCTAGAGTGACAATTCCTGCGCCTGCACGCAGGGCTGCATTGCTGCACATGCAGGCAGCGCCGGTCATGCCACTGGAACCAGCCAGCACAAAGACGCGTCCATAGTCTCCTTTGTGGGTATCGGGCTTTCTTGGCTGAATCTTGGGTATATCTTTTACTTCATACATAAGTCACTTGTAATAGTATAGCCACAAATTTACACAAATAGGCACGAAGGTTGGAATAAGGTTAACGAATAGCAGACAAAAATTTTATGTTTGATTATTTTCTCTCCGATATTCTCCATTTCCCCTTTTCCCATTATTTTTGTTGGTATTCGTGCAGATTCGTGTTCATTCGTGGCTAAATTCTATGATCTTCTGCCAATTACCTTTATTTCTTCGTTTGGTTAATCAAAGAGGCAACGTAAGCCGCGCCAAAACCGTTGTCAATATTTACAACTGAAACACCGGAGGCACAACTATTCAGCATAGACAAGAGCGGCGCTACCCCATAAAAACTGGCGCCATAACCGATACTTGTCGGCACACCGATGACGGGACAATCTACCAAGCCGCCAACCACGCTTGCCAGTGCCCCTTCCATTCCAGCCACTACAATAATTACATTTGCCTTCAGTAATTCCCCGTGGCTCTTCATCAGCCTATGTATCCCGGCAACGCCAACATCATAAAGCACCTTTACGTTGTTACCCATAATCTCAGCAGTCACCCTTGCTTCCTCGGCTACAGGGATATCAGAAGTGCCTGCCGTAATAATCAGGATGAGTCCTTTGTGCGGCTTTCTGCGAGTTTTTCGTATTGTGATTGTCCTTGCCTGCTCGTTGTAAACAGCTTCAGGAAATTTTTTGGAAACAGCATCATAAATCTCCTTATTAGCGCGGGTCGCAAGCATGTCGTTTCCGCCTGAAATTATATGCCCTACAATCTTTACAATCTGCGCAGTAGTTTTACCCATACAAAAAATAACCTCTGGAAAACCACAACGAATCTTACGATGACTGTCAACTTTGGCAAAGCCCATGTCCTTGTAAGGCAATTCCTTGATCTTCCCCATGACATCGTTGATTGACGCCTTTCCAGCCTTATAATTTTCTAATAGTTGTTTTATAATGTCAATATCCATTTTCAATCTTCAAATTTGTTTAAATATTTTATGGAATCGCTTCCAAATCAAGTCCTGCAACATCGCCTTCTAAATATTTCTTATAAGCCAAACCTGCTACCATAGCCGCATTATCCGTACACAATACAGGCGATGGATAATAAACCGGGATGCCTGTCTCATTCGATTTGTCTTTCAACCGCTGGCGCAGTCTTGAGTTCGCTGCTACACCGCCGCCTAACAGAATTCCGCGGGCATTAGACATCTTTGATGCCAGCAAAGTTTTGTCTATCAGCACATCAACCACTGCCTCCTGGAAACTTGCCGCAATATTTGCGATTTCATGTTCTGATGATGTTTTTGACCCAGACGCCTTTGAATCTTGCCCCCGATAATGATATAATACAGCCGTCTTGAGTCCGCTAAAACTAAAATCAAGTGAATCTTTCTCAAGATAAGACCTTGGAAACGCCACTGCACGCCGATCACCCTGTGCCGCAATTCTATCAATGACAGGTCCTCCGGGATACCCAAGTCCTAATATTTTTGACACTTTATCAAACGCCTCACCGGCGGCATCATCAATTGTTCCGCCTAACGGAATATGTTTCGTCTCACTCTCTGACAAAAAAATAGTAGTATGTCCACCGGAGACGACCAAACCAATAGCAGGATATTGTATAGTCTCATTCTCCAGATTATTCGCATAAATATGAGCATGCAGGTGGTCTATTGCTATTAATGGCACGCCCAGCGCCATGCACAATGTTTTGGCGGTTGTTACACCAATCAGCAATGCCCCAATTAGCCCCGGTGTGTTCACAACGGCAACTGCATCAATTTCAGCAAGTTGCAGTTTCGCATCAGCGATAGCATTATTAACAATACCAATAATCGTCTCCAAATGCGCCCTGCATGCAATTTCAGGAACTACACCTCCAAACTGACGATGCAAAACATCCTGAGACAGAATAATACTCGATAATATTTCTTTCCCGTCTTTTACAACGGCGGCAGAAGTTTCGTCACACGATGTTTCGATACCAAGTATTATCATACCATAAAAAAGGCAGGAATGTATCCTGCCTTAATAAAATATTATGTATTGTTCATTAAGGCGCTTATGCCTTTTTACACCCTAAAAACACCAGCATCAACGGTGTCACCAGCGTCACATTAAACATGAAAATAAAATACTTTGCAATTTAAAACTTTATTCTTGACTTAATCCACGAAAAAGATATTACGGCAACATCCTGAAAATATGTGCAAAAATTTGAACATGAAGAAAACAAAAAAACCCTTAATACCACATGAGAGTAAGATATTCTCTATCAGCGGTAAAAGGGTTCTTTGTTAAAATACGTTGATATTAACTTATGCGGAACAGTTGAGTTCGTTTATGCATATTTTACACACTTTCCCTAACTCGTTACCCTCACGCTTTTGCGTCTTTGCTGTAAGCTATTCTACTGTCACATCTACCTGTGTACTCAGGTTGGCATTTTTGTCTTTGAATGTAACAGCCGCATCTCCGGTCTTATTCTTGGCAGTTATTTTAAATACGGCTTCACCATTTACATCTGTTTTTATACTTGATGGTGTAACCCTGATACGATCCCTGCCATCCTTGTCAATCTTTGCCTTAACCTTATCACCTTCCACAGGACAGCCATTCTCACCTGTCACCGTTACTGTTACAGTATCACTTCCCTTTTTCGGAAGTGTCAGTTCAGTAGTATCAGGTTCAATCGCCGTTGCCTCCTCACAAGCAGACGGCGTTGATGTTGGCTGTGGTGTTGGTGTAACCGTTGGCGTTGCTGTAGGTGTAGGCGTTGTTTGAGTTGAATTATTAGCGTATTTAAGGGATTTGTTTGTTAAATCGTAATAACTAATATGAGCTTTACCTGATGAGTCTAAATCTATGGAAGTAAATTCACCTACAAATCCTGCGCTATCAATTGTGGTTGTTACCCATGAACCAGTCGCATTAGTGGCATATTTGAGGTCCATATTGCTAGCATCAAAATAGCTGATATGTGCCTTATTCGATTTGTCGAGTGCTAAAGAAGAATATTGACCAACATCTCCATCAGTATCAACAGTTGTTGTCACCCATGAACCTGATGCATTGGTAGAGTATTTTAGTTCTTTCGTATAGGTAGCGCTATCGTAATGACTAATGTGTCCTTTGCCTGTTGTATCAATCGCTATTGAGGTATACTCACCTGATGCTCCACTATTGTCCACAGTGGTTGTTACCCATGAACCTGATGCATTGGTGGCATATTTGAGGTCTGTTTTATCAAAATCATGATAACTTATATGAGCCTTTCCACTGGCATCGATTGCAATAGCGGAATAGTCTCCAACTATTCCGCTTTTATCTACAATCGTTGTTACCCACAAACCCGAAGCATTGGTGGCGTACTTAAGGGCGGCATAATATCTATCATAATAGCTGATATGTACTTTGCCTGAAGAGTCAACTGCAATGGAGGTATCCTTGATTAAGTCTCCGCTGGTTTCTACAACAGTAGTTGTCCATGTGCCAGAAGCATTGGTGGCGTATTTAAGGCTTTTGTCGCTGTCGCTGTAACTTATATGGGCATTGCCTGATGAGTCATCAAGCGCTATGGAGCAAAATACACCGCCCGTATATTTATTGTTATCAATAGTTGTTGTTTGCCATGTGCCAGAGGCGTTCGTGGCGTATTTTAGACCAAAACTGGTTTCGTCATAATAACTGATGTGAGAAAATCCTGATTTGTCTACTGCTATGGAGGTGTACATGCCAACTGATGATGTTTTATCTACCGTAGTTTTTACCCAAGTGCCAGAAGAATTAGTAGCATATTTAATATAATCACCGGGAAAACTGTCAGAAAAATAACTAATGTGTGCCTTGCCAGAGGCATCTGTTGCTATGGAGCTATAACTACCAATATAATCAGTGTCACTATTATCAACTGTCGTTATTACCCACGAGCCTGATGAATTGGTGGCGTACTTCAGGGCTCCTTTGTCATATTCATAATAGCCAATATTATCATAATAACTGATGTGAACATTGCCAGATGAATCAAGGGCGATAGAGGTATATTGGCCGGTAACTCCATTATTATCTACTATGGATGTTGTCCATGACCCAGAATCATTTGTGGCGTATTTCAGATCGCCATTTGTGTCGTCATAGTAACTGATGTGCACTTTATCGGATAAATCAATTGCTATTGAACAATATTTGCCAACATCCCCATTACCATCAACAATTGAAGTTACCCATGCGCCCGACTTATTGGTCGCGTATTTGAGGTCCTGATTATTGCCATCTAAATAACCAATATGCACTTTGCCTGTAGAATCGAGCGCTATTGAGGTGAAAAAACCTGTGGCTCCATAACTATCTACAACAGTCGTCTTCCACGAACCAGTGGCATTAGTGGCATATTTAAGGTCGTCATTAATATAATCATAATAGCTGATGTGAACTTTTCCCGCTTTATCAACTGCTATCGAAGTATATCTGCCAACATCTTCATCACTATCAACAGTTGTCGTATTCCAACTATCAGAGGCATTTGTGGCGTATTTCAAATCGCCATTTGTGTTATCATAGTAACTGATATGCACATAACCAGACGAATCAAGCGCAATAGAGGCGTATTGACCCACGCCGGACGACGAATCAACGGTATAGTAGTTCCATGTGCTGCCGTTATATTGGGCATAGAAAAGATGATTTTCCCCGTAAGCAATATGGATGTTTTTATTAGCGTCAATGGCAATTGACCTTTGTGAGAAATTGCTGAACTGTCTTGCTGAATCAACGGTTTCGGTTGTCCATGCAAATACAGGCGTATTTGAATTAGTAAACGCAAGATTTACAAGATTGATAAGAATAAGCAACAAGACTGGGAAAAATCTTACATTCAAGATGTATTGTACAAAATTCCATTTAATCATAATTTAATCCTTTCAGAGTTTTGTTTTTATAGAAAAATATACACTGTCGGTAATTGTAACTTTTTGTTATATAATAGCCAATATTTAAGGGGCGCTTGCACGCTTCGCATAGACTTCTATACCTTTCAGAACAT
>JAHFOX010000038.1 GCA_023261445.1 Planctomycetota bacterium | reverse complement strand
TGTTTTCCTTTGGCTGTGCTTTTGACGGATCAAAGGGCTGCCCGCATGTTTCTTCATACCATGCCTTGAGGATGTCTTCGTGTTCCTGTTCGGCTTCAGCCATGTGTTTAAAGCGAGACTGTGCCTCTTTGTTAGATAATTGAACAGACATTTTTAAGTAAAATTCCTTTGCCTTTATCTCTTCCAAAACGGCCGTTTCAAGGATTTTTATAATTGCTGTCTTGTTGTCTTGCATTGTTAAATCCATTTTATAATATGTCAGGACTAAAGAGTTTGTGTAAAAAGATCATTTGTGGATTCGACGTATACGGTATCTTCCGGGTTCTACCACACAAAAACTTGTTTTTAGTTCCTTTTCGGTATATTTTTTCAAGATTGTAAGTAATTCATTGTGAATTTCATTTATTGCCGATGGTATGATTTTTAAATAAATAACCCCCGGACACAATTCTTTATTAAGAAAAACCAACATTCCAAAGTCTTTGTCTCGAGAAATAAGAAGTCTGCTCATAGACTTGGCTTTTTCTAATAATTCTTTATCAGAGGCTTTATGTAAGCCAATTTCTTTTGCTGTCATAACATCATGTCCATGTTGCCTTAAGAAATCTACAGTTATTTTATATACATCATGGTCTGTTATCAGCTTCATTGGTTTGTTTTGCGTATATTTCTTCTTCTCTAATTAGCTGCATCGCATATTGGATACAAGCTTTAATGTCTTCAATTTTCAAATCTGGATAATAATCTTGAATTATTTCTTTAAATGAGAGTCCTTCTTGAACAAGCTCAAGTACGTTATCAACGGTTATTCTTGTTCCAACTACGTATGGTTTACCAAAATGGATATCAGAGTTGATTGTTATACGTTTCCTGAAATCTTTCATTATTAGTCTCCTCTTAAATTAACTATCCTTTAATAACGCACAACGGTTTTAGCTGTGCAACTTTTTTGCTTATGCCGGCATTTTCAACGATGTCCACAACTTCCGTCACATCTTTATATGCCTCGGGTAGTTCTTCGTCAAGCGTTGCGCGGCTATCGGCGCGGACGAGTATTCCTTTTTCTTTCAGTTCCTGAGCAATGTTTCGTCCTTTAGCCGTCTTCATTGCCTGATTTCTGCTCATGACCCTCCCCGCCCCGTGACACGTACTGCCAAATGTATCGGAATATGCCTTTTCTGTGCCTACAAGCACGTAAGAACAACGTCCCATATCGCCCGGTATCAGAACAGGCTGTCCAACTGATTTATAAGCGTCGGGGGTTTCCGGGTGGTTTGGCGGGAATGAGCGGGTTGCCCCTTTGCGATGGACGCATAATTTCTTTTTCTCGCCGTCCACAATGTGCTCCTCGATTTTTGCAATGTTATGGCACACATCGTACACCGGATGTATTTGGGATTCTTTTGGGCTTACGAGTAATGCCCTTTCAAAGGATTCCCGAACCCAGTGTGTAATCATCTGCCGGTTAGCAAAGGCGTAATTAGCCGCACATGCCATCGCGGCAATGTATTCCTTTCCCTGCGGTGAATTTATTGGCGCACAGCACAGTTGCCGGTCAGGCAGTTCTATATTATATTTGTGAGATGCGTTAATCATTACCTTGATAAAATCATCGCACACCTGATAGCCTAATCCTCTTGAACCCGTGTGCACCACTATGGTAACTCCGTCTTTTTCGAGTCCCAATGCTTGTGCAATTTTATCGTCATATATCTCTGATACATAGCCAACTTCAACGAAGTGGTTTCCTGAGCCGAGGGTGCCTAATTGTGTCTTGCCCCGTTCTAATGCCCGATCTGAAACTAATTCAGGGTCGGCGCCCGGAATACATCCTTTTTCCTCGATATGTTCTAAATCTTCTTTTGTGCCGTATCCCTGAGAAACAGCCCAGCGAGCCCCGTTTTTAAGCACGTTTTTCTCGTCTTGCCGGGAAAGTTTTAAGTCTTTGCGATGCGAACCTACGCCGGAAGGGATGTTAGCGAACAGGGTATTGACCACAGCTTCCAGCTTATGGACAATTTCAACACGATACAGCCCTGTTCTAAGCAATCGTACTCCGCAATTAATATCGTATCCTACGCCGCCGGGAGAAACCACACCCGCATCCATATCAAACGCAGCCACGCCGCCGATAGGAAACCCGTATCCCCAGTGAATGTCAGGCATTGCCAGTGAATGTCCTATTATTCCAGGAAGATGAGCTACATTAATAACCTGCTGCAGGCTCTCGTCCTTTTGGATTTCCTCCAGCATGTGTTCGTCGGCGTATATAATACCATCTACCCGCATTTTGCCTTCCCTTGGAATACGCCAGCGGTAAGCATCTATCTTTTGAATTTTATATTTATCTTCTGCCATAAAATGCCCTTTCTAGCCACGAATGAACACGGATAGCCACGAATAATCTAAAGAGACATTCCTCTAACACGATCGAGTCGGAAAAGGTGTAAATAAGGAGAAAGGGAGATGGTGGGGGAAATTTCTATTTTTTATTTCTCCAATACTCCATTTCTCCTTCCTTACCCCATATTTTTGCTAAAAATATCAACTGCCTACTACGTCTTTTTGGTTATGGCTACGTTGCTCCATGATATTCTTTTCATTCGTGTCCATTCGTGCCAATTCGTGGCTAAATACCTACAAATCAAATATAATCCGCGCCTTCCAGAGGTCGTCTTTCTTGATGATTGATAAGTTATGATGTGTAACAGCCTTAATTTCGGTCTTAATCACATGTTTGCCCTCAGCAAATTCTTCACCGCGCACAGATGCGATTAATTTGTTATCCTTTATATCAGTAATGATAAAATCCTTGAATAGCAGGTTTTTTACGTCATGTAAGTATAATAGCTCACCTAACCAGTTGACTAGTAGTTGTTCTTTATCCAAGCCCGCAATTTGTATTTTATGTTCAATTTTACTTTCTACTTTTGATAAGTCCGTGATGATATCAAATAGTGCAAATGCAGCATTTGTGAACAATTCTTGCAATGAAATTCCAACTAGGTCTATTCCAATATCTGCCGTGTGATCTATAAGTATATATTTAGGCATTTATTAAATCAGGACACAGATTTTTTAAGATAAACGCAGATAATTTAAATCCTGATAATCTGTGTTCGTCTGCGTCCAAAAAAATCCCCATACAATCAAGTTAACTTACGGCATCACAAAATCGTGTTCTGGGTGTCGGACGGTAAGTACAGGGCAGGGTGACTTGCGGACAACTTTTTCCGCTACGCTGCCCATAATCGCATGAGACAAGCCAGTCCTTCCATGTGTGCCAAGCACAATCAAGTCAATCTTGTATTCTTTTGACGCCTTGATAATTTCAGCAAAAGGGACTCCTTCCACAACAATGGTTTTAAGCGATATCGTCCCTTTTGTGTCTTGGCTTACGCACTTGAGCAGTCTGTCTTTCATCTTGTTAATAGTTTCCTTATCTACAACATTTACGTTGAATAAATCTGGGTCATTTACATCGTAAACACGAATGTCTAATACATGAATCAGGTAAAGCTTTGCCTGATATTTATTAGCAAACTCTATCGCATAATTTAATGCCTTTTCCGAATAGATCGAATAATCAACCGGACAGAGAATGTTTTTAATATTAATCACGTCCATCCCTCCATATATTTGTTATTTTTGAATTAAAACGGTATCTATGGCATCGTTAATTTTTTGAATATAAACACATTGAATTTTATCGCGGATCTCTTTGTTAATTTCTTCAAAGTCATCCTTGTTTTTTAAAGGAAGTACAATCGTTTTTACTCCTGCCCTTATCGCAGCAAGCGTCTTTTCCTTTACTCCTCCAATCGGCAATACATTTCCTGTTAAAGTGACTTCGCCAGTGAGCGCAACTTCTCTTCTGGCGGGTCTGCCCGTGAGAAGCGAAATTATTGCCATACACATAGTAATTCCTGCGGAGGGCCCGTCTTTAGGTATGGCGCCTGAAGGGACGTGGATATGAATTTCGGAGGTATCATAGAAAGTTTCATCAATGCCCAGTTGTTTTGCATTACTGCGAACGTAGCTTAGCGCAGCAATGGCGGATTCCTGCATAACGTCGCCTAATTGTCCCGTGAGGGTTAATTCTTTCTCTCCCTTCATTCTGGATGATTCTACAAAAATGATGTCTCCCCCCGTCTCTGTCCATGCAAGGCCAGTTACGACTCCAATACGGTCTTCTTCGTCTGTAACCTGATAAAAGAACTTTCTTGGGCCAAGGAATTTATTTAAATTCTCTGATTTTATTTCTTTTGTGAGTTGTTCTCCGGCAACAATCTCTTTGGCAATCTTTCTACAAATTGACGCAATTTCCCGTTCAAGATTTCTGAGTCCGGCTTCTCTGGTATATTCCCGAATAATCTTATAAATGGGTTGATCCTGAAATGTGACGTTATGCTCTGCCAGCCCGTTTTCATTAATCTGTTTTGGAATCAGAAATTTCTGGGCTATTTTCAATTTTTCATCTTCGCTGTAGCCGGGAAGATATATGACTTCCATCCGGTCTTTCAGTGCGGTATGAACTGTATCGAGAATGTTTGCCGTTGTGATAAATAACACATTAGAAAGATCAAAGGAGACATCAAGATAGTGGTCTACGAAACTAAAGTTTTGTTCAGGGTCTAAGACCTCCAACAAGGCGGAAGCGGGGTCGCCTCTGAAATCCTCGCCAATTTTGTCAATTTCATCGAGCATGAATACCGGATTACTGTATCCCGCACGGCATATTTCTTGCATGATACGGCCGGGCAATGCTCCTACGTATGTTCGTCTATGGCCTCTAATCTCGGCTTCGTCGCGGATACCGCCAAGTGAAATACGCACAAATTTTCTGCCTAGGGATCGAGCAATTGACTTGCCTAATGACGTTTTGCCCGTTCCCGGAGGACCGCAGAAGCAGAGAATGGGTCCTTTTAGTTTTTCCTTTAATTTATGCACGGCAAGGAATTCCAGGATACGCGCTTTGACTTTTTCAAGACCGTAGTGGTCTTCGTCCAGAATTTTTTCCGCCTGTTGGATATCCAGATTGTCAACCGTTTTTTTATTCCATGGAATGTTAATTAGATAATCAAGATAAGTTCGGGAAACCGGATACTCTGCCGATGCGGGATTAATATCCCTTAACCTTTCTAATTCTTTTATTGCCACTTCTTCAACCTCCTTAGGCATTTTAGCCTCTTTGATTCTTTCTTCCAGCTTATTGATTTCTTCCATGTGAGGGTCGTCTTTTCCCAGCTCTTTCTGTATTGCTTTCATCTGCTCCCTCAGGAAAAATTCCCTTTGTGTTTTTGACAGTTCCTTTGCAACGTCTTCATTTATCTTTCCCTGAACTTCTCTGACTTGTACTTCCTTATTCAGGTAATGGAATACGACTCTTAATCGCTTCTGCGGATCAATCATCTCCAGCAATTTTTGTTTTTCATCAACGGACAATTCTAAATAAATAGCAACTAGGTCTGCCAATATTGAAGGATTATTGATGTTATCAATCATGGGAATTACCTCTTTAGGCAGAGCCTTTCCCAGCATTGCGCTCAGTTTAAAAAGTGTTTTCACGCTTTGCACAAGAACGTCTACGGTTTCAGATTTTTCTGTAAATTCACGGAGCTCTTCTACCCGCGCCTTATAATACGGCTCCGTTTGTATATATTCTAAGACTCTGATTCGCATCATGCCTTCTACAATGATTTTTATATTATATGGTGAAGATTCGAATACCCGAACAACTTTCACCGTGGTTCCAACATCGTAAAAATCAGTGTGTTTTGGCGACTCAACATTGTATTTTAATGCTATGATACCGATTAACTCGTTTTTAGAAATTGACTCATTTATTGACTTTACCAAGCCGTCTTCGGTTATTGATAAAGGACGGATCAGATGCGGAAAAAACACTTCATCCTTTACGGGAATAATGTTAATTATTTCAGGCAAGGTTATTTCTTCTCGCTTGTGAAAAGAAAATTCTGCTTTTTTCATAAGTTGTTTTTATTCATCTTTAAGAATTTCTTCATTGACATTTTTATTTGTTGCTTTGGCGGCATATAGTGCATTGCTTACTTGCTCAATCAAGTCGTTAATGTTTTTAGTTGTGGCAGTAATTGAGCTTACTCCAACTATTACCCTAAAAGGAATATTTATGTTTTTTTCTTCATCTTTTACCAAACATTTCTCAACCTCATTTACTAATAGACCAGATATTCTATTCAATTCTTCCTTATCAATTTCTGGCAGCACAATCAAAAATTCATCGTCTCCAAACCGAGCGATTATATCGGATGACTTAATATGCTTCTGCAAACACCTGGAGATCTCTGTAAGGATACGATCTCCAATGTAATATCCATAACGATTATTGATTGACTCAAGGTTGTCTATATCCATTAATATACAAGATAATGTTTTGTTTTGCGTTATTGCCCGATTAAATTCATTCTGCAAAATAACGAGCGAGTATCGTCTGTTATAGACGTTGGTTAAACTATCTCGCACTGCATGATGATTAACCATATCATTTAATTGATGTATTCTCGCATTTAAGTTATTCAAACTTTTATCGTGTATTCTCCTTTCGTCAATATTAACCATAATGCCGTTGTAGTGTGTTATGTTGCCCCACTCATTCTTGACGCCGTTTACACGGTCTGAGACCCAAATATACGCCCCGTCCTTTTTTAGTAAACGGTATTCTAATGTAGCCTCGCTTCCGTTCTGTAGGTTTTGGATTTGTTTGGATACATTTTCTTTATCATCAGGATGCACAAGTTGAAGCAGGGGAATTCGTGTTTTGTAAATTTCGTCCGATTTATATCCCGTCAGCGTTTCTATTCCATCGCTTATATATTTAACAGTGCCGTCAAACATGGAAATGTACACAATTTCAGGGACGATGCTCATTACTCTGTGAAATAAATCTTCGGAAATGATATTTGCTTCTTTTCCGGTTGATGCGCTAAGTTCTTCCTTTTTAATTATGAATTGCAAAGTGCAACAAAAAGCCAGCACTATTAAACCGAATGCATAGCCTTCAAATTTAAAAACACTTACCGCGGCACAACTCAAAGCAAATATAACGCCGAAAACGCAATATTTATACCTGTTTAAAAATGTATTTAACACGGCTCCTTCTTTCCATTATTTTTGTGCAGTTCTTCTAAGAGTTTTTTTAACTCATCACCTTCAATAACCTCTTTTTCCATAAGCGTCTTTGCCATTCCCTGTAATATTTCCTTTTTTTCAGTTAATAATGTCTTTACCCGATGGAATGATTCGTCCACAATCTTCTTAATTTCTAGATCTATCTCACGCGCCGTTTCCTCGCTATATTCCTTGCTAGCCGCAAATCCACCAGTTAAGAATAGAGGCCTGTCGCCTTGTTCAAAGGTTACCAGACCCATCTTGTCGCTCATTCCATATTCTTTAACCATTAACCGCGCAATCTCTGTGGCTTTCTCTAAATCATTCTGAGCGCCGGTAGATATTTCGTTAAATATAATTTCCTCTGCAATCCTTCCTCCAAGTAAAATGGCAATCCTATCAAGGAGTTCTGCTTTGGTCATCAGGTATCTGTCTTCGGTAGGCTTTTGTAGTGTATATCCCAACGCCCCGATACCGCGGGGAATCATCGAAATTTTTCTGACCGGGTCTGCATGAGGCACAGAACATGCAACAAGCGCATGTCCTGATTCGTGATGGGCGACGATTTCCTTTTCCTTTTTATTCATCAATCGCTTCTTCTTTTCAAGACCTGTCATAAGGCGGTCAATTGCCTCTTCAAATTCTGGCATGCCAACAAACTTCTTATTTCTTCTTGCCGCAAGCAATGCAGCTTCGTTGACAAGATTTGCAAGGTCGGCGCCGACAAATCCCGGCGTCATAGCTGCAACCGAGTGCAAGTTAATATCTTTTTCCAGTTTTACCTCCTTTGCGTGAACTTTAAGAATGGCTTCACGACCATGTAAATCAGGGCGATCAACTACCACTTGACGATCGAACCGACCGGGTCTCAAGAGGGCAGAATCTAACATTTCAGGACGGTTGGTAGCCCCCATGATAATTACACCTTTGTTGGAATCAAACCCATCCATTTCCACGAGCAATTGGTTTAGCGTTTGTTCCCGTTCGTCGTGTCCTCCTATGGGATTTATACCGCGTGCCTTGCCAAGTGCGTCAAGTTCGTCAATGAAAATAATACAAGGTGCTTTTTGGTCAGCCTGATTGAACAAATCCCTCACGCGTGCGGCGCCCACGCCGACGAACATCTCCACAAACTCTGAACCGCTCATATTGAAGAACGGTACGCCTGCTTCACCAGCTACAGCCTTTGCCAGTAAAGTTTTACCTGTTCCGGGTGCGCCGACCAGCAGAACGCCCTTGGGTATCTTTCCGCCAAGTGCGCGAAATTTTTCAGGCGTCTTCAAAAACTCAATAATCTCCTGCAGTTCCTCCTTCGCCTCATCAATTCCAGCCACGTCGTCGAAGGTTACATTCAGGTCTTCCTGAACGTAAAGACGACCTTTGCTTTTGCCAAAGGTCATGATGCTGCTGGCCGGTCCGAATCGCTTAAACACTATACGCCAGAGTATGAATAAAATTAAAAGAGGCAGTACCCAAGAGAAAAAGAACGTCTTAAACCATGGACTTTCATAGTACCCGGAATACCTTACGCCCATGGATTCCAGGTCTTTTACAAGGTCTGGATCATCAACGCGTGCAGTAATAAAGACTGCATTTCTTGTTGTACCCCGCTCCATCTCGTGCAGCTTGCCACGAATCATACTGTTAGTGATATGACACTCAACAACATTGCCTTCTTTGATCTTCTTTTTAAAATCACTGTAAGAGATATCTCTTACTCCCGGATTCATCAGGTACATCTGCAGGAGAATGAAAAATCCAAAGACAATTATAATGTACCATACTGAAAACTTTTTAGGCATTTTAAATTGAATCTTTTTGAAATCTTTGAGCATGTACACTCCTTAAGTTGTTTATCTCTAAATAGAATATGCCTTTATCCTGAGTATCTGTATTATATTATTTTTAAGGTTATTTGTATGCATTATCATGGTGTTCAAATTCAAGGAATTTAATCTTTTTCTCGTTGTCTTAACTTCATAAATTAGAACACAATGTCCAATATGAACCCTCCTTTTCCCTTTAAGAATATTTCTCAAGGGTTTGCCTATAGTTGGGTTTTCTGCTATTTGTAATATCTTTTTAGTTACAGCTTCGTAAAGTATTTTGTCTTTTCTGACAAGTTTCTGTAATGTTTTTTCTAGGCATTCTTTGATTTCAAAAGAATACATATTGCTATTTACCAAGATTTTTTAAATAAACTTCAAGGTCTTTTGCAGTCCTGAAAATCTTTCCTTTGCTTTTGCCGGCTTTTTTAACTCGTTTTATAAATTCTTTCTTAAAGGTTTCTTCTGATGGATATATTTGATCTTCCAGGGCACATATAATACTCCTTACGACTTTTGTTTTAACTCTTTCTTCAATTTTTGGAAGAATTTTTTCAATAAGATCATCCTCATTTATAATATGGTTTTTTAATTTCATAAGTTTATCTCCAAACGAAAGAATTTTATTAATATCAAGTAGAAATCACACCGTTTGAATATCTAGGAATAATATTAAAACCTCTGGTATTTGCACAGAAGATTAAGTCGTTTTCCATACCAATTTTTTTTAAATACTGTCCGTGAAATGAGTCTGAAAGTCCTTTATGAATACGTCCGCGATAATTGTTATAAATTATTCTAGCAGAAATGGCTGTATCACTCAAAGAAACTTTACGATATTTATGGAGTTTGTCTATAACCATACCCGCACAAAGCATATCTTCCATAGAGTAAGTATCATTTCTTCCAGCCAGCGCAAATATAATATCTCTGCTTGCAGATGCAAGATATTTGACGACAAACCTTCCGTTCAAAAATGCACATATCAGGGTTTCTTTGGCATCTTTGCATAATTGCAAGGTTTTTGTACAATTGGTTGTTGTGAAAATAATCGTTTTCCCTTGTACTTTTTTAGAAGAATATTCTTCGGGAGAATTTCCAAGGTCAAAACCTTTTACCTTAAAACCATTTCGCTCTCCGCCTAGCAAAACCAGCGCATTCTTAAATATTTTCCGTTTTTTTCGGGCAGTCTTTATATCTGGAGCAGGGTAAATCCTTTCGCATCCTTGTGCAAGGGCGTAGATAATCGTCGAAGAGCCTCGAAGCACGTCTACCACAACTACCGTTTTGCCTTTTAGCTCTGTTTTTCTTAACTCAGTTGGATATAAGGTGACATGGATATACATTGGTAATTGGTTGTTCATTATTATTCGTAACAGCGATCAATAACCACGAGTAACCATGAACAACTTATCTTTAACTGGGTTTCAAAGATATTCATATGTTTTGAAGAATAGGGCGCTACTTATTTTGACAATTCCAATTGTTCATAAATTGTTTTAAAATCAAACTCCTGTTCTATGACCTCAGCGGCGCGCTGTACCTTAGATTTGCAGTGCAAACTGACATATCCCGAAAGGTTTTCACAAACTTCGAGTGCATTTGCGGTATCCGCCCGAACCACGACAATCGGCACTCCAACCTCCTGGGCTCGTCCTAAAATTGAGGCATTTGGATACATTTCTCCTGTAAGAATCAAACATTTTGTGGGGGTTTCGAGCGCGGCTAATTGAATATCACTGCGGTCGCCTCCTGTAATGACAGCCTTATTTGAGACCTTCCTAAAATAACTAAGGGCGCTTTCTACATTCATTGCGCCTATCATGAAATGTTCAATAAGTTCATCTGCTTTGTCCTCACAGCAGAGAATATTTCCATTAAGTGTATTGACTATTTCCCTGATTGGCACAGCCCCAAGGATTGGGTCCTTTTGAATAATTCCCAGTGTAGTAATACCGTTATTTTTAAGAAATGGGACTAAGATTTCCCGAACATAGTTGAGTTTTGCGGGCGGGACTAGATTAAATGCTACACCCAGTAATTGGTCTCCAAGCATTTTTGAGGCGTATAGGAATCCGTCAATCATATCAACACATGATTGAAATTTATCTATAAAGATTACTTTTGCTCTGGATTCTTTAATAAAATCTAACTCTGAAAAATGCAGACATGTCCCCGCGGAGAGTCTTCCCAATCCTCTGGCAATTACAATATCCTTTCCTTCGGATGCGCGGTTGAAGGCTGTCATTGTTTTTTGATGAATATTCAAATCTTTGCCGCTCATCAGGCTTTTTAGAAGATCGTCAGTTAAAATCACAGGACAGATGGATTGCGGCGGTTCGTCTGTTTCCAAGACTTTAGAAAGAAAGACGGCGTCCTCATCGGTTGGCATCCCCTCTATATGAACAGGCGAAAATCCGACAGGCTTAAAGTAGCCGACTTTGTATCCATCTTTCTTGAATTTTAATCCAAGTCCGAGACAAATGAGATTCTTCCCGGAGAAAGGAGAAACAGAAGCAATAAATATGGGTATCATAATAACCCTCCCCCTCGATTAATGAGTGTTCCTTAGCAGAATTTACGATTTACGAATTACGATTTCAGATTGAAAAATCGTAAACCCAAAATTGTAAATCTAAAATTTTAATTCAGCAAGCGAATTATGTTTTTTTAACCGTTGCTTATTCACGAGACACCAGCGTAAGTCGTGCATCCAAAGCTATTGTACCGTTGCCTTCAGGGAATACAATTAAAGGATTTATATCCATTTCCACGATTTCTGGAAAATCTGTTGCCATTTGAGAAAGCATTAGAATGTTATCAACAATGGCATTTGTATCTACCGGTTTTTCGCCGCGAGCGCCTTTTAAAAGCGGAAAAGATCGAATTTCACGAATCATTTCTTCTGCTTCTTCTTTTCCAATCGGCGCTATTCGGAATGAAACGTCTTTTAGCACCTCAACATAGATACCACCAAGACCAAACATTATTAGCGGTCCAAACTGTGGGTCACGCGACATTCCAAGTATTATTTCTTTGCCACCGGCAATCATTTGCTGTACCAGAACCCCTTTTATTTCTGCATCTAGCATGAGACGCTGCGCCTTTTGTGTGATATCGCAGAAGTGCCTTCTGACTTCTGCCTCGTTTTTTACTCCAATTACCACTCCGCCAAAGTCTGATTTATGAAGGATATCAGGTGAGGAAATTTTTAGGACAACAGGGTATCCAATCTCTTCCGCAACCTTTACGGCTTCTGCTTCAGAAGTAGCAAGAATGCTCTTTGGAATTCTAAAACCATAGATTGAGATAGCTTCTTTTGCATCTTTTTCATCCATGTGGTGATGTCCTGTTTGTTTGATCTTTTCAAAGATAGATAACACCCGCTCCTTTTGTACATTAATTTTGTTTATTTCTGGTATTGGTTTTTTCTGCCATAAGGCATATTTGTACATAGCTTCTATGGCTGATACCGCACGCTCAGGAAAGGGATAATTGGGCACTTTTCTCTGGCACATGATCTTTAAACTGCGCTCTATTCTTTTGCCGCCCATAAAAGAGGTCGCCATTGTTTTGCTGGTACGGTTTGAAATCTCACTGATTACTTCCGCTGTTTTCTCTATTTCTGTCATTGCTTGGGGTGTTAAAATAATAAGGACTGCATCTACGTTAGGATCTTCTAATACTTTTTCAATGACTAATTTGTATCGCGCTGCTTTCGCGTCTCCCAATATATCAATGGGATCGTAAACATTTGCCATAGCCGGCAAAGAAGAACGAAGGAAGTCTATTGTGTTTTTACAGAATGATGCCATTTTAAGTCTTGATCGTTCTACCGCATCGGCGGCAATAATGCCTGGCCCGCCGGCATTCGTGATCAATGCTATATTTGGTCCTTTTGGCAGATTTTGATGACTGAATATCCTTGCATAGTCAAAGAGTTCTTCAATGGTTTTTGCCCGTAAAATTCCTGATTGTTTAAATGCCGCATCAAAAGCGTTTTCAGCGCCGGCTAGCGCGCCGGTATGCGACGAGGAAGCCTTAGCACCTGCCATAGTGCCTCCCGATTTTACTACAATCATCGGTTTGTTTTTAGTCAAATTTTGACTGGTGTCAATAAATGCAGACCCGTTTTTTACCCCTTCAAGATAACCAAGGACAACCTTCGTATGGGGGTCTTCATTCATGACTTTTATCAGGTCAACTTCGTCAATATCTGTTTTGTTTCCCATGCTGATGAATTTGGAGAATCCAATACACTCGTTAACAGCCCAATCCAAAATAGAAGTGCATAGCGCACCTGACTGGGAAAAAAACGCTATATTGCCCTGCGCGGGCATATCAGCGGCAAATGAAGCATTCAGGTCTGACTGTGTGTCAATTAGTCCAAGGCAGTTTGGCCCCAGCATACGAATAGAATGCTGTTTAATCTTCTGGTGTAATTCTTTTTCTCTTACAGCGCCATCAATGCCGCTTTCTTTAAAACCGGCGCTGATAACAATGATTGAATCAATTCCTTTTGCAATACATTCATCTACCACTTTTATCACATATAAAGAAGGCACAACAATTACTGCCAGATCAATTTTGCATGGTACTTCCTTTAGACTGGCGTATGCTTTGATTCCTAAGATATAATCAGCATGTGGATTTATTGGATAGACGTTGTCCTTATAACCAAATTTGACAAGATTTTTGAATAAATCATGTCCCACCTTACCTTCTTCACGAGATGCGCCAACTACAGCAACTGCCTTAGGTGAAAAGAAATGTTCTAGCATAACTTAAAAAGGTTTTTCTTCCCCTGTTTCTTTCTTTTCAGTGTTGTTTGTTTTTTTCTGTTCGTCCTTAGGTAATAGATCAAACATGCTTTTAATAGATTTGGTAAATGGTTTGAATGGCACCAAATGGCTTTCTGGTTTTAGAAAAGTGCCTCTAATCTCTACCATGGTTAATTGTTTCCGCACACCGCCTACAATAAGTTCAAACAACCTTCCCACGATAGGAATTTGAGAAAAGAAATCCTTGCTGAAGCCGGCAACGATACTTAAATGGACGTCTCCTTTTAAGCTAATATTCCCCTTGCCGTTGAGTTCAACCGTGTCGCTATAGATTTTCCCTTCTTCAACATGAATTGTGCCGTCTTTAACAGTAAACCTTGACTGCGCACTATGAAAACTTTCTTTTTTAGGCAGTGTGAGATTGAGAATGTTAAAAATACTAAGGATTATAGGAACGTCTGAAAGGTATCCTTCGTTTATATTTAATCGACCTTCAGCATTAAGGCTTTTGGTGTCTGTGCCGTTTCCCTGATATTTAATTCCGCCATAGAGGAGTCCTGACCATGTTTTCTCGGTCTTTATAATCTTTCGTGATATTTCCTCCAGTATAATTCTTGAAAAATTTACTTCTCCTTCGTATTGATAAGGTTCCTTTCCCGTATTAACTGATAAGGTTCCTTCCACATGGCCGCCACAGCATTTACCGTCAAAATGTTTACTTGATATTTGGCCCTTGCTGATTTCCAGTCTTCCTCCTATCCCCCAGAGGAGAATATTGTATTTACTGTCATTAATCTCGCAATCCTTGAGGTTGACCTCTATTGAATAGCTGTTGTTTTTTTCTTCCTTAAAGCCCTGGAAATTAGCAATAAGGTCTGCCTTGCCTGTAGGTTTTAGCTTTGCCCATACCTTTTCTCCAAGTTTCTTGTCGGGCAGATTTTTTAACAAGTCCTCTGTAATTGATAGATTTGGCACGTGAAAGTTAAATATCTTTCGGTCGTTTTTCATGTCGTAAATGCCGTTCATCTCGGTAAAGATAGACTGGCTGCCGCATTGGATAAAACCATTGGTGTTTGTAAACAAGAGGATATTTTTGCATAACTTGAATTGTCCATTTACATGTGATATAGGCATTGAAGCATTCAGAGGGGTGATTTCTAAATCTCTGCAGTTTACAGACAAGAAGCAACTGCGTTCTTCGTTTTCCCCTTCGTTATACTGGAATGTCAGGTCTATTATGCCTGTGGGCTGTATTTTAGACCATATCTGTTCGCCATAATCAGGGATGTTTTTTAACAATTCCTGATTTACAAACAAATTAGGAATTGTCATCACGAAGGTTTTTTTAGGACCCTGTAGATCAAATTCTCCCTTGAATTCGGCTTGCGAGGTGTAATTACCGCTCTTGATATATCCCACGATTCCTTTCAGATACAACTTTTCCGTATTCAATTCCACATCGCCATTTAAATTAAAAATCAAAAATGGCCAATTTGCGTACATGGCTTCTAATCCGTTAAGATTAATGTTAATAATGTAATCCAATTTCTTTTGTTTATTTTTATTATCAAAGCTTGCCGTGCAGGACACATTTATCTTTCCTGTGGGTTTATAATTATCCCACAGCTTTTTGCCTGTGTATGGGAAACGGTTTAAAAATGCCTCGTCCAGCATAATATTATTTGCATGGGCTTTTATATCAAGGCTGGGAATATTAGGATGGAGATTCATAGTGAACGAATAATTTCCTAAAAATTCGTCATCTATATTTCCGTTAATTACAATATCTTTAAAAGAGCCTGCATAAGGGAGAAATGCGATATCAATGCCAGATAGTTTGAGTTCCGGACTATTTGTCTGGGGGTTTTCCTTAACATGCACCTTTAAATCTCTAATCTCTAGTCCCCGGCTTAATGCGTTTACATACGTTGGCATTCCAGCTTTATCGAAGTTTGTCTTGATAGCATCCAGAAGCGACCAAATGTCCGTTGGCTTTTCGACGGTCAACTCAGGTGAGATAATGACTGCATTGCTAATGTTGATTTGCCCTTTTATAAGGCTTTGTGGGTTATGTTTTAATACAATCTTGGGAACTTTAATAGACTTGCCTTGTAAGTCCTCAGATGTGCCGATAAATGAGAAATTGTCAATGACAATCCCTTCCAAAAAATCCATGTGAACATGGCCAACTTCCACCTCTCCGAAATCCTTCAATGCACTTAACAAACGGCTCTTTATTGCCTCATCCGATGTTGCCCTTTTGAAAATGAAGTATCCGGTTCCGGCTATTCCCAATATAACGCAAACGACGGCCGAGATAATAATTAAACTTTTTTTCATTAAATTATCTCTCTTTTCTTGAATTATAGGATAAAATTATCAGTTAAGGTTACTGTTATTCCAGATTCATTTCAAGTTTAAATTTCTAAAAGGGTTAAAATAAGCATGATGTAAAAATCCTTGCAGTGTTTAGGGACTTGGCATATAATTTTAACCATTTATTTGAGAGGCAGATTTTAGGTCTTTTTGTGATAGATAATTGAATAGAAATACACTTATAAAAGAATATCCACGCTATAATAAACATATTAATGACGTCTTTGAAGCGGGGCAGACCCATATCTTCAAATGGTGGAATGAAATATCCCCTCCTGAAAAAAAGCACCTCTTGGAACAGATAGCCTCAATTGATTTTCCATTTGTACGTAAACTTTTTAATGACAGCATCCAGCAAACCACACGAGTCGTAAAAGGAGACATGGTTCCACCGCAAATTATAACTATTCCCAAGGATATTTTTGAATGCGAAATTGCACAAAAGGCAAGGAAGATTGGAGAGAATGCCTTACAGAAAGGAGAGATTGCAGTCCTGACTGTTGCGGGGGGGCATGGAACAAGGCTGGGAGTTAATGGTCCAAAGGGGACGCTTCCTATTGCGCCAATCAGCAGTAAGACTATTTTCCAGCTTCATGCAGAAAAAATATGCGCAACTCAGCAAAAATATCACACATGTATCCCATGGTATATTATGACCAGTGAGACAAATGACCTTGTAACAAAAACCTTTTTCCAAGATAATCAGTTCTTTGGATTAGATCCCAGTCAGGTATGTTTTTTCACCCAGGGCATGTTTCCCGCTGTGGATTTTCAGGGTAAATTGCTGATGGATTCTAAATCAAATGTTGTAATGAGTCCAAATGGTCATGGAGGCACAATTGTTGCGCTAAAGGGAAAGGGTATTCTTGAGGATATGAAAAGGCGTGGTATAAAAAATATCTTCTATCATCAGGTTGATAACGTATTAATAAAAATCGCAGACCCTGTTTTTATTGGTTATCATCTGAGAGACAAGGCAGATGTATCGTTAAAAGTGGTTAAAAAATGCCATCCTGAAGAAAAAGTGGGAGTTGTAGTTTGCGTCAATAAAAATTTGCATTTAGTGGAATATAGCGAACTGAGCCGTGATGAGATGTGTGCAAAAAATGAGGATGGCACATTAAAATATAATGCAGGAAGTATTGCGGTTCATATAATTAGTATTGATTTTCTCGAGAAAATCCATCAAAAGGGAGAGTCTCTGCCTTATCATGCTGCCGTAAAAAAGGTGTCCTGCATTAACGAGAACGGCAACATGATTAATCCTGAGAAGAGCAATGCTATAAAATTTGAGAGTTTCATTTTTGATGTACTTAAATATGTAAAAAAGGGCGTGGTTATGGAAGTCGTTCGCGAGGAGGAGTTTTCGCCTGTAAAGAACATGGAGGGGGAAAACTCTCCAGTCACCGCAAAACAAGATATGGTCAATTTGTTTGGACGATGGCTGCGGAATGCAGGTATTTCTATTCCTATAAACTCTCAAAACAATGTCATTGGTCTAATCGAGATTAGTCCTCATTTTGCACTGGATGAAGAAGAGTTAAAAAACAAGATAGGCAAAAATTTACAGTTTAATGGTTTTTTGAATTTATAAATAAATCGAGACAATCTATATGGAAAGTAACCAAAAAATACAATTTGACTTTAATAATATGATGGCGGAAACTATCGGTTCTGAGCACGGCATAACCGACCCTGAATTAAAAAACATTGAACCCCTTGCTATTCAATATGTAAATGATTTAAAAAAAGAACGCTCTGCAGGTAAACTACAATTTCTTGACTTGCCTTACGACAAAAAAGTCTTATCGAAGCTTCTTAAAACTACAAATTCTCTAAAAGGGAAATTTAAAAATCTTGTTGTTGTCGGCATTGGTGGTTCTGCGCTTGGCAATATTGCAATTCACACAGCCTTAAATCATCCTTTTTATAATCTCCTAAACGATAAAGAAAGAAACGGTTCCCCGCGGATTTTCGTATTGGACAATATTGATCCGGACAGATTCTCTGGTATCATGGAAGTTGTTAGACCCGAAGAAACTCTGTTCAATTTTATAACTAAGTCCGGCACTACAGTTGAAACAATGTCTCAGTTTTTAATAATAACTAAACT
>JAHFOX010000037.1 GCA_023261445.1 Planctomycetota bacterium | reverse complement strand
TAAGGTAGGTAAATACAACTAATTTTCAGCGAAATCGTGTGGTTTAAGTTTACTGCCAATTTTGTTTTCGGTACCATTCAAAATTCTTTTTATGTTGGGCTTGTGCCGAACAATAATAAGAACAGAGATGAATACTGAAAACAGCGTCAGGTAAAGCCCACTGCCAAACGGGTCTTTACCCAACACAATCTGACATGCTACTAGCACCATTGAACTGATTATAGACCCCAAGGATACATAACGTGAAACTGCAACCGTTATCAACCAGACGGCAACTGAAACAAATAGCGGCACAGGGGCTAACCACAGAAAAGCGCCGCAGCCTGTCGCAGCCGCTTTGCCTCCCTTAAATCCGAGAAAGATTGGAAATGTATGACCGCATATTACTCCCACCCCGCATAGTATTAACGATAAGTTATGTCCATAACCTGAAAACAAATGGTCAAAAAAATAAACAGTAAGAAAACCCTTTAACATGTCCAAAATAAACACTAATATTCCATAAGGCTTGCCCAGCACCCTCACAACATTTGTTGCACCCGGATTGCCGCTGCCAACCTGCCTGATGTCAACGCCTTTTACAAGCTTTGTTATCAAAAACCCAAAAGGAATACTGCCTATGAAATATGAAATGATTGGACTAATGATGTTTTGTATTATCACTACCGACCGTGCCTTTCATTGCAAGTTCGTCTCTATTATTTATTACAACCTTTCCGGTGCTTCCTTCATCGGTAAATTTTACAAGCTCTATCTTTCCGTCATTTCTCCTGTAATACATTGCATTTTCATTTTCCAGTTTTGGATAATAATTCCCTGCTATGTCCTCATACATATCCACGCGGTAAAGCGGATTGCCGAGATGCAGCATTTCATTACGGGAAAGGCTCAAAAGGCAGTCTTTTTCATAAACGATATATCTTCCTTTTTTATTTTTATATCCAACATAAAATCTACCAGCCTCTTTATGATATATATCTGCATTTAGCGTAAAGATTTCATTCCCTACAACTTCAAAAAAATCGTTCTCCTTTATCCTAAAACATTTGCCTGCCTCGCTAAGTACCCATTCAGAGGTCATGGTATCCGGGCTATGAGTCAAAATAGTCCTGTTTTTCTTTAAAACAGTATTTCTCAATTTTCTGTAGTCGGTGTGAACTACACTATATCTTACCGCAATATCATGTATAACAATTGAATCATTATAAGCACTGATTGCTTCCTTAAAACGCTCCTCACTCCATGTCCGTTCAATATAATCATTAATATCACCATAAATAATCGAGGCTGCATCAAATTCCTTTACTGACATTTGGAGCCGCTGTATCCTTTTCTCTGAATAAAGTTGCTTCCAGAGTGCTATGTCGTGTATTGTGTCTGAACTGAATGCCAAAGATTCTTTGTCTGTTGTAAATTTGATTCCTATTACTGGTAATCCGTGCCATACAGGGCCTTTGATTGCCTCAACAGTAAAACCTTCCGGATCTTTATAGATATTCTTGTTTTTTTCGTAAAACACTTCTGAAGAGAATGGATAAAAACTATCAGGCTCAACCCATTCTCTATAATCAGGATCTTTAAATAACAACCTCTTTCTTCCCGTTTTTTTGCTTATGACAATTTTTGCAACGGCAGGACCAACAGGATTATTCTTCCAATCAGTTACAACAAGACGCGATTTCCCATGTCCTTCATCTATAGAGATTATTTTGTATTTGCCTTTAGGTCCGAGTATCTTATAATCAATATAATCCTCGTAGGCAATATCTATAACATTCTTGGAATCGGGGGAGAGGCTACTATCTAAGGCAGGTCCCGAAGCTCTGATGAGTTCTTCATTGATTTTCTCTGATGTAAGGAGAAAAACCTTATTAAAGACATCGGGTGCATACATATTAAAGAGGGCATAGTCGGTAAACCATCTTTTGTGGTCGTCGTGACAGTGTGTAATTATCAAACCATTAATAGCCTTTATGCCATGTCCGCCAAGCTGCTGAAATATTGGGGATCCACAATCTACAAGATAATTAGATTGTCCTATGGTTACCAGATAACCAATACTCTTGCCTATTCTCGAAAAGGGACCGTAATCACCTAATATCTTTATATTAATGCCATCAATCATTTATAATATTTAATGAGACTTGTTTTGAAAAACATCTGATATACACCACCAGAATTTATGCATAAAATGATATGAATTGTACCTACGTATATATATTCTCCAGTTTTTGTCAAGTGTATTGTTATATAACATATAAGATTTAAAAAACCGAACACGGTCTGTTCTGGTAATGGCACGTATTTTTTGCCTTATAGATGCAGCATTTTCATGCCTCATTGAATTGTTCATATCAGTGAACGTTATGTTAAATGGATGATTTTTGTTACATCCTGTATTTTCTTGACAAGTATCCGGTTTATAAGAAAACCATCGTAACTTCTCAACGGAACGATTGAGGCGCAATAAATTCTTAATCCTTTGATTAATAGTTAATTTATCCAAAAAAACCGATTTATCCAAATCAATTATATATGCATTAAACTCCCCTTTTGTGTTCTCTTTTAAAAGTATATTTTTCAGGTGCAGGTCAGCATGATATATACCTGCATCATGCATATTCCTTATCAGTTTTACCAAAGCGGAAATTACAAATCTTTTGGATTTCTGGATGAATTCCAATGAAGATTCTTGGAAAAATTGAATTATGTCAACCGCATCGGTTACCTCTTTTGATATAAAGCTTGCCTTGTAAAATAAGCCCCATAATTTTCTCTTAGTCACGGCAATCACTTCGGCGGTTGGCACATTTCTTTGAAAGGCAATTTCATTTATAAATATTTCGTTTAGAGGCCTGTTGCCATTCAAAAACAACCCGCCAAACAATTTACCCAATAAGCCGCCATGTTTGTAATCTCTGATGACAAATCTTTCCTTGCCGTTACTTGCGACAGGAATAGATAAATAACTCCCTCTCCCAAATTTCACGCCGATGCTATCTCTGTTTTGAGCAAACGAAGCCACATTACTTTTGTTTCGCTCATTATCAGAAACTATGCGAAGTATTGTTTCTTTATATCCTTCTTTTATGAACAAGGTCGTACTTCCCTCTTTAACCATTGAAAAGGTTGGCGGTATTTTTCGTTTGTACAACATATAGGGTTGCCTATTGTTTAAATGCAAACCTTTAGCTAACAACGGTTAGTAATTCAGCCATTGACTGTTAAGGATTGATATTTTTAACGCACTAATTATATATCAGAACACAAGCCAATACAAAAGCAAAATAAGTCGGTTTGTTATTGAAAAGAAGTTTTGTTAGGATTATAGTAATAATCTAAGTCTTTAATATAAACTCTCTTACTGTATATCCTGATGAAAAATAAATTCAGCAATCCGGAGCATATACTGGTTGTCCGTCTAGGCGCAATGGGCGATATTGTACACGTCATACCTGCCGTAAATAATATAAGAACGGCTTTCCCTTCTGCTAATATTACGTGGCTTGTGGAGGACAAACTTAAGGATTTGGTCGAAGGACTTCCATGTATAGACGAGGTCGTTGCTTTTCCAAGAAAACAATTGCAGACTTATTTTAAGAATCCGCTAAAATATCCTAAGATAATCACAGAAATACTGATGTTTTTAAAGAAATTAAAGAGAAGAAAATACAACGTTGCATTAGACTTCCATGGCAATTTTAAAAGCGGCTTATTAACTTACCTAAGCAACGCAAAGACAAGAATCGGATTTTCCAAAGAATATTGTAAAGAATTCAATTTTATTTTCACCAATTCACGAATTACCCCTCCAAAAAAGCAAATGCATCGCATAGATAAATATCTGAGCCTCTTACACGGTTTGGGAATTGAGGCGCGATATCAAGCGCCTGTATTTTCCATCCCGGATACAGACCGCATTTATATTGACAACTTTA
Source organism: Planctomycetota bacterium (assembly GCA_023261445.1). Lineage (GTDB taxonomy): Bacteria > Planctomycetota > Brocadiia > Brocadiales > Brocadiaceae > 2-12-FULL-39-13. The sequence goes on along the minus strand of JAHFOX010000037.1, from coordinate 14,625 downwards.
TTTACCGAAATCGCCTTAACCAAAAACCTATAGCAATAATCCATCCCGGAACGAGCCTTTTTGGAAAATACAAGCGCTGGCCGCCTGATAATTATGCCCGTTTAGCAGACCGTTTGACGAAAGAACTCGATTACTCAGTCGTCTTTACATGGGGTGCTCTGGAATATAAAATAGTAGAGGAAATCGTGTCTTTAATGCGATATCAAGCCACGATTGCATGTAAGACATCATCTGTTAAACAGTTAATAGCATTAATACGACATGCACACATTTTTATCGGTGGAGATACAGGACCAACCCACATCGCCTCGTGCATTGGAATTCCAACTATAGCGATTTTTGGGCCTAAGGACCCCGCCATTTACGCCCCTTACGGAGAAAATACTATAGTCGTTAGAAAGGACATTCCTTGTAGTCCATGTGAAAAACGAACGTGCGATCACGTTACATGTATCAACTCTATTACACCAGACGACGTCTTTGATGCTTTTAGTAAGTTAAAATTGAAAAGAGGTTTGACTTTTTAGATATAGATTGATATTATGATTTTCTTTAATATTTTAGTTTCAAGAATAAAAGAGGAGACCATTAATTGTGGAGACCCTGGGTGCTTTCGACACAATAAAAGACCTTATGGATGAGGTAGAAAACCAATTCCATAAAGAACTAAAACCCGAAAGTAATTCATTAGCTGACCTTGTATCTCATATCAGCAAATATAAAGGAAAAAGATTACGCCCTGCCTTAGTATTATTATCGGGCAAATGTGTAGGTAATTTAGTACCTCAACATATTGATCTCGCTGTTGTGGTTGAGATGGTACACACCGCAACCCTTGTCCATGATGATATTATTGACGAAGCCTCTATTAGAAGACATGTTGAAACAGTAAATTCAAAATGGGGAAGGGAAATATCTATCCTGTTTGGGGATTATCTTTTCTCCAGAGGGTTTACAATACTTTCCGCCCTTGATTCACAAGTTGCAACCCTCCTGCTTTCCAAAACAGTTAATATCATGTCTGAAGGTGAACTTATTCAACTTCAAAGGCGTTATGATATTAAACTTAGTGAAAATGATTATTTTGACATTATTGAACGTAAAACCGCTTCATTGTGTGCCGCTAGCTGCCGACTAGGCGCTACGTTTGCGGGCGCTAATCGCAAGACATCTGACATATTATATAACTATGGCTTGAAGATTGGGATTGCATTTCAAATTGTAGATGATTGTCTTGATATAATGGGTACGGAGGCAGAAATAGGAAAATCATTAAACACAGACATACTAAAGGGAAAACTTACATTACCCCTTATTAGATTAGTCAATCAACTTCCCGGCAACAAACTTGAAACAACCAAGGAACTCATTTTCCTGCATAATGAGAGAGAAAATAAGAACGCCATATTGGAGTTGTTAACAGAACATGACGCTGTAGAATATGCATTCAATACAGCCAAAAATATTGTAAAACAAGCGCAGGAAGAAATTACCCCGCTCCCTGATTCTAAATATAAAACAGCGCTATTGGAATTAGCTGATTTTATAGTCACTAGACGGCAGTAAGGTCAAACCTCATGCCGTCTCCCGCGGCAATAATTTTTAATCCAGTCTCATTTGACAGCCGTTCCGCAACCACACGAGGCTGTGCCTTAACCATCGTCATACCAAAATGATTTAAAATAGTTACCTTTGGCTTTAAGGCCGTTACAATCTCCTTTACATCTTTAATGCTTAGGTGATAAAGCCACGGCTTCATATCTTTGTCTACCGTATGGCGAACCACATTAATTATTAATACGTCTCCATTATAATGTTTTAACAATTCCGGGAAATAACGAGTATCCACTATTAATGAAATAGTACACTTTTGGGTAAAGAAATTTATACCATAGGTCTCGCTTGGATGTTGATGTTTTAAAGGAGTTTGGAAAGAAACCGTGTCCGATAATTTATAGCTGCCGCCTTCCTTCATAATTTCTATGCGAGATAGATAGCCTCTAACATATTTGAATACTACGGGGTCTTCCACCAGTGCATCCTCGGGCGTATAAAGAACGCCTCGTTTTTTGAATCCGCCCTCCGTCATTGCCTCAATCATTACATTCACATCAGCCGCATGATCAAGATGTCTGTGAGTGAGGATAATGGCATTCAGTTGCATGGGATCTATCTTCGGTCTGCTTGAAATGCACCTCACCAGACACCCTGGACCAGGGTCCACCAGCACATTAAAACCATCTAAGGAATACCACATCCCTCCGGAGGCGCGTAATTGCTTGGACACAACAATCCTGGCACCTGCCGTACCGAGAAATTTTATAAAATCTGTTTCTGGCATTTCTTTCATACATGGGATAATACCATGAATTCCCGAAGGTATCAACAGCACACTTCACAACGTTCATTCTTCTCCCTTGACTCATGGACAGGACAATAATAAACTCATAGCATAATAATTTAACCGTAGAGACGCATTACAATATGTCTCTACAAACACCAAAAACAGGAGGGTCGAAATGTCTGAAGAAAAAACAGAGGCAATTACTTATCAGCTTCCACCAAAGGTTTTCGTGGAAGAAACAATATGGCGGGATTCAAATAAGTTAAGGATGCTTGCGAATAAAAGTTTTCTGACCAATTTAATTTCCGCTATTACATTTGGGGGTTCTTATTTAATTCCCGAATTCATCGGACGAAGCACGCTCATGATGGCAAGTCTCTTTGCCTTATCCGGCGCAATAACTAACTGGATTGCAGTGTACATGCTATTTGAAAAAATACCGGGACTTTATGGCTCTGGTATTATTGCCCTGCGGTTTAATCAATTCAAAGAGAGCATCCGCTTACTGATTATGAAGAATTTTTTTACTGAAGAAAATTTCATCAAGGTCACACAAGGCGCACTACCACACAAGATACAGCCTGAATTGGTAATGGACCAGATTGATTTTGACAAAATTTTTGGCGGTTTTATATCGGTAATCAAAGACTCCACTTATGGCAGTGTATTTAAACTGTTTGGCGGAGAAAAAGCCTTAGAACCTCTGCGCAAACCCTTTAAAATAGAATTCGAAAGACAGGCATCTGAGATTTTACTCAATATTGACGTAGCCTCAGTCTTGCAGAAAGAAACCGACTTTGAAACATTCAGATCGAAAATCAATACAATGGTAGATACCACTTTAAACGAACTCACACCAAAACGGGTAAAAAAAATCGTTGAGGATATGATGCGCACACACATGGGCTGGCTGGTTGTCTGGGGAGGAGTCTTTGGGGCTTTGATTGGCTTTGTAAGCGCTGTGTTCTTTTAAAGGACAATGGGGGCATTATGTTAAAAAACACTTGTTTACTGATAAGTATTGTATTTTCGTTGCTTTTTCCTTGTGGGATACACAACATTTTTGCCAATGAAGACCATCAAGATTCTATAGCGAGTATTGAACAGACAACATTCGCCAACCTTCAATCTATTCTTTCGGCATATCAAGGCGTGTATGGTCATTTAGTAAAAAAGGAAACAGATGGGATTGCCGATTTAGCCCAGAAAATGATGGATACCGCCGCACAAGGTATGCAAACAGAGCCTGATGGCGCTGGCCGCCGCATGATGCAGCACGTCTTCCAAGGTGCAGAGGAACTGAAAAATGCCGATTGCTTACACGAAACGCAATGCGCATTTACTTCAATCAGCAACGCCCTTTTCATATTTTTTAAATCTTGGCCCAATCAATTAAAACGCAATGAGCTTAAACTATACTGGTGTAAAAAGGATGGTCATTATTGGCTTCAACCTCAAAATCTATCACCGGTTTGCCCGTACGCCGCAACCGGGGCTTGTTCAGATATAGAAGAAGTGAAAAACACGCACTGATGAATCTTTCTATTTATTATTCAACAAACCCTGTTATCAACAACTCCAGCCATAGATTTTTGAGATGGATAATCGTTGACTTTGTTGATTAAGATTGTAAAATAACCGAAATTAATATCCACATTTAGTTGCAGTTTATAAGGCGTTGTTTAAATGCAAAAAAGTAGAGTCGTTACAATTCAAAGACACATAGTTGAACAGGAGAGGTTATATCCTAGAGCAACTGGTGACTTTACAGGACTCCTGTGGGATTTAACCCTTGCAGCAAAATCAATCTCAAGAGAAGTAAATAAGGCAGGTCTTGCTGAAATTTTGGGACTAACTGGCGAAGTAAACGTCCACGGTGATGATGTTAAAAAGTTAGATGTCTACGCCAACGAAAGGATTTGCAAGGCAATGGATCATGGCGGACACCTCTGCATTATGGCATCGGAGGAAAATGAAGACGTTATTCGCATACCTGACGAATTTCCCAAAGGCAAGTACGTGCTCCTGTTTGATCCACTGGACGGTTCGTCCAATATAGACGCTAATGTAAGCATTGGAACCATATTCTCAATCTATCGAAGAAAGACAACCGGAAAAGAGGCTACGATTGAGGACTGCCTGAGAAAAGGGACTGAACAGGTTGCGGCAGGATATATAATTTACGGCTCCAGTACCATGATGGTGTACACCACCGGGCAGGGCGTGCATGGTTTTACATTGGATCCAAGTATTGGAGAATTTCTTCTTTCGCATGAAAACATAAAAATCCCACAAAAGGGCAAAATATACAGTATTAATGAAGGAAACGCTAATGCATGGGATGATGGAACAAAGAAATATGTTGCCTATCTTAAAGAAAAAGATACGACAACAGAAAGGCCTTACTCATTGAGATATATCGGGTCGCTGGTTGCAGATTTTCACAGAAATTTACTTTACGGCGGTATCTTCCTGTATCCTGCCGATTATAAAGACCCAAAGAAACCAAAGGCAAAACTGCGGTTGCTTTACGAGGCTAATCCCCTTGCTTTCATCGTTGAACAGGCAGGCGGCATGGCATCTACAGGGAAAGAACGCATTATGGATATACAAGCCGCTGAATTGCATCAAAAGGTACCGCTCATTATCGGCAGTAAAGAAGATGTTTTAACGTATGAAAAATTTTTTAATCAAAAGTAAAGATAAAAGGAGTTGACCACTCATGCTTTATCAAACTAAAGAAAACTTACTAAACGACCTTAAAGGTACCGTTGATATTCAAAAGAATGGAACTGTAAAAGTAATTGATAAAAATAAATTTAAGGATTCGAAAATTGACAACCTCGTTTACAATGCCGTTTTCAATAAAGAAGGCGCTATTAAAGATATATCCCGATGGCTGATTCGCATTACCGGAAACAAGCTTGGTATTATTTCATCATCCATTCAATCACTCTACGAAGCTATGGGTAAGAAACAATACAAGGGTTTTACCGTACCCGCCATAAACATACGCGGGTTAACCTATGATGTGTCTCGTTCAATTTTCAGGGCTGCATTAAAGAACCATGTGGGTGCATTTATTTTCGAAATTGCAAGGTCAGAGATTGGCTATACAGACCAGAGACCTGCAGAATATGCATCTGTTGTTCTTGCTGCTGCAATCAAGGAAGGATATGAAGGTCCCGTCTTCATTCAAGGTGACCATTTCCAGATTAACGCAAAGAAGTATGAAAAAGATAAAGATTCAGAAATCAACACTGTAAAAAAACTCATTAAGGAGGCTATTGAAGCAGGTTTTTATAATATTGATATTGACACCTCAACCCTTGTTGATTTAAGCAAACCAAACCTTACAGAACAACAACGTTTAAATTTTGAGTTTGCAGCCGAACTCACAGCTTACATTCGTTCTTTAGAACCAAAAGGAATTACCGTATCTGTTGGAGGTGAAATAGGGGAAGTAGGCAAGAAGAATAGCACCATCGAAGAGTTAAAGGCATTCATGGACGGCTATAATAATACATTAGCAACAAAGGGGAAAGGTCTAAAAGGAATCAGTAAAATCAGCGTACAAACAGGCACAAGCCATGGAGGCGTACCGTTACCAGACGGCACAATAGCCAAGGTAAAATTAGATTTTGATACGCTGAGGAATTTATCGAAAGTTGCAATTGATGAATATGGTCTTAGCGGTGCGGTACAACATGGCGCCTCTACGCTGCCGCCCGATGCGTTTGGTAAATTCCCTGAGACCGGAACGGCGGAGGTACATCTCGCCACAGAATTCCAGAATATGATTTATGAAAGCAGCGTATTTCCGCAAGATTTTAAAAAGGAAATATACGATTTCCTCAAAAACCACACAGACATTAAGAAAGAATGGAAGGAAGGAGATACAGAGGAACAATATTTATACAAGGTAAGAAAGAACGGGTTTGGTCCTTTCAAAGAAAAATTCTGGAATTTACCTGTTAATGTCAAAACAAAGATTAGCGAAGAACTTGAAGTAAAATTTGACTTCCTTTTCAAGAAATTAAATGTCATTCACTCAAAGGAAATAATAAATAAGACTATTAAACTTGTTGAGGCACAATTGCTTAACCCCAATAACTTTCCATAATCATTTTCATTTCCGACCCTGCTGAATAACCTTTTATGACAATTTTTTAAACCTTTCTCTCACTTCGTCCATTTTCCCGCAGGTCATCGTTCCCTCAGGGCATTTATCGTTCACGCAACCAGGTCCCGCTTCTTTAAAGATATTTGGGGAAATTTGTTTAACCAAACGCAACATCTCTGTCGCCATAGCCCTTATCTCCCACTGGGCGCGGTTACAGCAGCGCACCCGAAAGAAGTGTAGTAATTCACGGGCATTCATGGTAATGATAATCTTTGTTTCGGCAGCGTTTGGCAATAAGAAACGCGCATCTTCAAATGCACTTTCGCCTTTATCGCCAAGCATTGTTACAAGCTCGTCATACCATTCTTGAATAGTATTCATCTTTTCAATAAACCACTGTTTTTTACCTATTTTTTCTATACTGGGCGGAACAACAAAATCAAATCCACTGCCTTTCTTGCCATGTTGCCCCACATATCGCTGACTCTGCTGTGAATAAGAAGCCAGACGGTGTCTTACAAGCTGATGAGTACAGGCACGGGAAATACCTTCTATTCCAAAAGTAAAAGTTACATGTTCTATGGGCGAAAGGTGGCGCATATCTGTTAATTTCTTAATAAAATGTGACTGTTCCTTGCTCTCAACCTGCTTCTTCAGCTCCTCAACAGAAGACGGACTATAACACAGCTTTGCCGCCTGCGCCACTATTTCTTCTGGATTTGGTGTGTATCGCAACAATATTACATTTAACTTTGTTTCAGCCATAAGTTATAACCAATAAATAAATTTAATATTGACAATTTCTTTAATAATAGTTACATTTTACACCAAGCAAGTTCAAGATAATACCTGTATAATGTCCAATAATATATCATAATTTTTTGCTATCTTGTTAGCAAAAACTGTTACAGAAACTATATAGTGAAGTTTTATTTACTTAAGCTGTTAGTCTTATTATTTTAGCATACAGATTAAGTTCGGAGAAGTCAATTGAGTAGCGCAAAAAAATGGACAATACAGATAATTTAGAAAGTTCAAAACCCGGCGGAAATCACAACCAATTGCTTACTTCTGCTCAGAAAGAAATCTCAATACTAAGAGCCCGCATCTTTGAGCTTTACACACTCTATACCTTAAGTAAAACCTTAAACATGTCTGCACAGGTAAATGGTTTTTTTGAGAATATTATAAATATTCTGAAAAACTCTCTCAAAATCGAAGAATTTTGTTTCCTGTTAAAAAATGAAGAATGTAATGATCTTAAGGTATGGAAAGCAAATGGGGATATTTACGATACGATAAAAGACGTATCATTTAAAACAGGAGAAGGCATTTCTGGCATTGCAGCTGATTCTGGCGAACCTATTTTAATAAACGACGTAAGTAAAGATAAGAGATTCCTTTATTATAAGGATAAGATACCTAATATCGGTTCATTTATGTCTATACCTTTAAAGTTAAGTAATAACAAGGTAATAGGCGTATTAAACTTACACAAGAGAGAGACTAACGCCTTCAAGGAACACGAGAAGACACTATTCTGTGATGTAGCACAAGATATAGCTCATACTATAGAAAGGGCAAAGCTCTATGAGAAAGCTCAAAAAGAGTCCATTTCAGACTATCTGACAAAACTATACACTAGGAAATATTTTCTGGACACCTGTTATCGAGAACATAACAAAGCTGAAAGGTATGAAGGAATTTTTTCAGTAATAATTGCAGATATTGATTATTTTAAGTACCTTAATGATACATACGGGCACTCATTTGGAGACGAAATATTAAAAAAATTGGCGTATATATTAAAATCTAATGTCAGAGAGATGGATGTTGTTAGCCGTTATGGGGGCGAGGAATTTGCGATACTTCTGCCAGGAACAGAGAAGGTTAACGCCACATTAATTGCTGAAAAATTAAGAGCTACAGTAGAAAAAGAACTCGTCATAGTATCAAGCAGCGGTGAAGCTGAGAAAACAACTATAACGGCAGGAATATCCACTTATCCGCAGGATGGAAAAACAGTAGAAGAAATAATAGCGGCTGCAGATAAATTTCTGTATATAGGCAAAGAACACGGCCGCAACAGGGTAATCCACACAGCACTCTTTGAACAGCCAAAAACACATGAAAAAAGATTACACAACAGATATAAAACTACATTAAAAGCTGCGAGAGGTATGAACCATATCCTGTATCTTGAAATTAAGGCTAACAATAAAGACTGGAAAATGTGCGCCTTAAACGATATTAGTGAAACTGGGTTTAAAGGAGAGGTAGAATATGAACTAGAAATTAACAATATATATACATGTAAGGTAGTATCATATCCTGAGATTTATACGCCCAACGTCTTTTCTATAAGGGTTACAAATGCAAAGAAGGTTGGCGACAGATACCAAATTGGAGCAGAGCTAACAGGTGTTCACAATGAGTGGAAGAAAATGTTTACCCTAATGACACATCAAATGGTTTTTTAATAATCCTCTAAATAAAATAGTAATCCATTTCTCTTTTCTAAAATTCAATACCTTTCTGCGCCTTGATGCCCTTTTTGTAATGATGTTTAACTTCACGCATCTCTGTCACCATATCAGCCAACTCAATAATCCTGTCGTGTGCATTACGGCCTGTGAGGATTACATTCAGCCTCTTTGGTCTCTCCTTTAAAACTGAAATTACATCCTCCACATTTATCAAACCATAATCAATCATATTATTGATTTCATCGAGAATAACTATGTCATATAAGCCGGAAGAAATCTCCTGTTTCGCATAATCCCACGACACTCTGGCATTTTCTACAACCGATTCAGTTTGTTCGCCTTTATGTGTTCTTATAAATCCCTGTCCCAATTGAATAATCTTGAAATTTGGTTCTAATCGTTTTGCCGCATCCAGTTCGCCCGTATGCCGCGCTCCTTTGATAAACTGAAGCATAAGCACTTTCATTCCATGTCCAACAGCCCTCAGCCCAAGCCCTAATGCGGCTGTAGTCTTGCCTTTTCCGTTGCCTGTATTTACTATTATAAGTCCGTTTCCCAATCTAACCCTCTTTTATCATCTTAGGCACAGATAAACATATTTGCCATTCAACTAAGTTTTTATGATGAAGTCCGCGCCGCCCTTTAATTATAAATTATTAATTTAAATCCCAATCACCTAATATATTTATCCTAATATGCGAAAAGATTATATTAATCAATAAACAAAGTCAAGTATATTGGAGCACATTTAACTTGGTTGATTCCTAAAATAAGTTGACAAATATTTATTTAATGCGTAATATTGCTTCGTTAATATGGAATGTTAGCTGATATTTCTATGTTTGAAATTGCAAAATGTAATTGATGAAAGGGGTTTAATTATGTCGGAGATTAAGGAATGTGACCTGCCTGGTATAGGAAAGAAATTTACCTTGGAATTGGATTCAGGCGACAAATTAGTTGTAGTAATTCATCTTTCAGGCGAAAGGGAGGTTTTTAAATTCACCAAAGATAGTGAAGAACCTACCTCCGTAACAAATCTTAACGATGAAGAGGCGCGTCAAATTGGCGCAATACTGACGGGGACATATTTTCAGCCAGTTATTGAAGAAGAACAAAAATTAACGACGAGAAATGTTACTATGGAATGGATTAAGATAGCGGACGATTCAAAGCTGGCGAACAAAAAAATAGAAAATTTAAATATTAGAAAGTTAACGGGCGTATCAATTACCACGATTATTCGAGGAGAGACGGTGATACCCAACCCTCGTCCTGATGAAATCATTAAACCCCAAGATACTGTTATTATCATAGGAAACAATAAACAGATTAAGAAATTTATGTCCACTTTTGAAATCAAATATCGTTTAGGAAAATGATCGTCAATGAAAGCATCCTATCGCTAGGCATTTCCCTCATAGCCTTGTTTTTTGCCGGGTTGTTAGCGACAAAAATCAATCAGTCCCTGATTGCCGTATTTATAGTGGTTGGCATGATCCTTCAGAATTTCTTCCCCGTTACCATCATTACAGAATTTATTGCCACGCTTGGTATTATTTTCATGTTGTTTATGTTTGGACTAGAATTTTCTGTAGGCAGTCTCGTTAATAACCAGAGAAAGATATTCCACGTTGGAATTTATGACTTTCTATTTAACTTTCCCCTCGGACTGATTTTGGGATGGCTGTTAGGCTACGATTTAATACATTCACTATTATTGGCAGGAATTATTTACGTAACCAGCTCTGTGATTGTTGCCAAGTCTATCATTGATTTGAAGCGTGCAGCAAATCCTGAAACCGAATGTATCCTTAACGTCCTGATTTTTGAAGATATGTTTATCGCCACATTCCTTGCATTCATCGTTGGCATTGCTAATTACGGTCAAATAGATGCCAAAGGATTTTTCTTTGTTATACTGAAAACCTCAGCTTTTTTTATGTTTTTTATCATACTTGCCAAAACTTCTAAAAAATATATAGATAAAATTATTGATATCGAACATACAGAATTATTTGTAATCTTGATACTATCTATTATCGTACTTTCGGCAGGTGCCGCATCTAAAATAGGACTTTCCGAAGCGATTGGAGCATTTCTTGCGGGGCTCTTGTTGTCGGAAACAAAGCAACGAAATAGAATTTCAGAGGCAATAAAGCCCTTTCAACAATTCTCCACTGCAATTTTCTTTGTGGTGTTTGGGATGTCAATTGATTATAAACACATAGGAGGCATGCTCCCTATCGGAATATTTATATTTGTCATTTCTTCTTTCAGTAAGGTTTATGGCGGATATTTCATTGGAAAGAAATATGCACTAAGCAAAAAGGCTGGTTTAAGGCTCGGTTTCAGTCTAATCCCAAGGGGAGAGTTCTCGATTATCCTTGCCGGAACCATTGCAATGAGCAACAACCTGTCTTATCCACTAAAATCCATTACAGGTGTTTATGTACTGCTCAGCGCTATTATCGGCAGTATTATAATGAAAGAATCTGATTGGTTTATAAAATGGCTTATTGAAAAAAGGGATATTGAGGAATCTAAGCAGACAGAATAATCTTTATAAAAAACTTATCGTAAAACCCTTTTGCCCATTTTCCGCCTTATTAACATAAGAAGTTCTCTTGCCATCAGCCATCTGTCTTCTAATGCCCACATATGAAAAGGAAGTACACAACCGCATCGTAAACAATCAGCTTGAGGACCCATCATACACGGTTTTTTAATCTGACCCTGAGGATCGAGACAGAATGACACCTCTTTGAAGATACAGTTTCTTGTTACCTCTTTGCATTTATCAGACTTCATAAGCTTAAGAACAAACGCCGGAACACCTATAAAATCATCGTATTTTTCATCCTTCAGCTTAATCAGTTTATCTAATATTTCATCACGCAATTCCCAGCCAGTCCAGAGTTCGTCATTTTTTAGTCCTTTTATTGGCGTATATATCTGAAACAGACATCCCTTAACCCCAACATCTTTCCATTCCTCTATGAAGTCCTCGATACATTCGTAATTCATCTTATTAATCACCATGGAAACAATAATCTTTAACTCTGGTCTGCTAACGTTTTTTTTAATCTTGTCATAACAACCCTTTCCGCGAATAGCATCATGCATATCCTTTTTGCCATCCACTGATATATAGAAATTTACGTCATGCCAATCAGGAAGTTCGATTGTGCCGTTGGTTGCAATCAAATTAGACCTGAAGTATTTCATTCCACGTTCTATCAATTCCTTTCTAAGCAAAGGTTCACCACCAACCCACGAACATTGATAAAACGGAAAATCTGTTTCCTTTAAACTTTCCAGCTTTTCAATCCATTCATCGTCGCTGAGTTCGGGCATTTCTTCATAATCATGCGCATAGAAGTAGCAGTGTTTACAACGCAGATTACAGCGGTTTGTAATATCAATTGACCCAATTGCGCCTTTAGGCTTGCCAAACAGATCAAACCTGCTTAAATCATATAATTTGAAAAAAAACTTGGTTCTTTCTTTTCCTATCTTATGGCAGGAATAGTCAAATAACGTATCCCTAAATGTCTGCTTCGGACCAAATTGTTTATTTTTTAAAGTACTAATCATTTTATATCAGAGAAATCTACTTTATATTTTTTTTGACCCTTTCTAGTCTTTGCAATAACCGTTGCGTTTGCCTTAGGGTTCACTTTGTCCTGTTGAAAAACACCCACAATACTCTGTATATTATCCTTACCCTTCATACCAAACTCGGTCTTTTGTGGTAATATATTATTTGTTCCCTGCACCAATATAATCTGAACATCCTCTGGGATTTTTACGTCTTCATCAATAATTTTTACGACTACATCAAAGGTTGTAGATTCCCCAATCGCCTTTTCGTCCTCAGGCGGAATAGTCTTGTCTTTGGCATTTAACATGGCGGCAATAATCGCAGTATGAACATACTTGCTCATAATTATCCCGCCCTCACCTTTAGGATACTCACCAAAACACGCCTTTTTTACTTCAGAACTCTCAAATACCTCTTTCCCTTTATATTTCGAGCCATAATCTATAGCCTCTCTAATCTGCCCCTGTGTAAGTTTTATCTCAAAAGCATCTGATGTCAAGGTTAGTCCAAATATAATTACACAGGCAACACCGAGACACCATCTGATAAAACTCATAAAAACTCCCCATGAATAATATTTTTGATAAATTTATACTTTAAATTTTACATACGGTTGCTACTCTTCGCATAATTTTAGTTCTTTACCTGTTATCATGCTGATTTTCTTACCGAGATTCTTCATTTCTTTGAGTCCGCCACGACTGGAAGATTCACCAACTTTATCTACAAGCACCTTCGTACCATCCGTTAAATGTAACAATACCACGTATCTGAGATAGCTATTTGGTATTGAATTCCGTTCATCTTTTGCAACCTCTACTTTTCTTATTTTGGAAAACTGGAAATTGTCCTCGTTATCGAAAAACAACGTTCTTCTCACCCTTGTTGTTACTTGTTCAGTCTTCCCGTCAATAATAAGTGTTTTGAAAAAGGAACTCAATACAAGCTTATTTGTGACTTTCTTCTTAACTACCATTAGTTTCATACCTCCTTTTTCAATAACTGCATTTATAAGATATATTAATCACAGTTTGTTTAAGCATAAGTTACAGGAAATATAACAAATACGATTTAGATAGTCAAAATTATTATTTCACAAATTCCTTGTTCCATCTATTTAAATTAAAAGAGCTTAATAAATACCCTATTAGTAGCCAGAATATATCCCGAAGAGTAAAAACATCTTAAATATTCCGGAAAATAAAAGATATAAAAAATAAAGCTTCCCATCCCCCAAATCAGGACGGGAAGCTTATTTTTTCTAATTGAAAATATTTGTCTAATGTCAAATATTATATCTTAATTTCTATCTTGGCATTCTGCCTAAGTTGTGTTAAGAGTAGCCTGCCACTTTCCTGCATCATGTCTTGCTTAATATTCGCCTTTACGTCATCAAACTTTACATCATTCCCTTTCTTAATTTCCGTCACTTTTATGATATGATAACCAAAAGGTGTTAATACGGGTTCGCTTATCTGTCCAGCTTTAAGTGAATAAGCGGCTGCGGCAAAAGGCTCAACTAACTGTCCCTTTCTCTTGAAAAATCCAAGATCCCCCCCCTTTTCTTTTGAAGGACAATCAGAGTTCTGCTTCGCAAGTTCAGCAAAATCCTTTCCTGAATCAGCTTCTGCTTTTATCTTTTTGATTTTTTCCAGCGCTTGTGACAGTTCGGCATCTGTCTTCATTTCTCTTGTATCAATCAAGATATGACTTGCCTTTACTTCCGTTCCATCATAAACGGCCTTGTTCTGCTCAAAATATGCCTTTATCTTCTGATCGTCGAGGTCTTTACTCAGATACCTTTCTACAGAGACATCCAAGGCAAGCGCCTTTTTATAATCATCAAAATTAGTTCCATGACTTTCCAATACCTGTTCTAACGTTTTGCCTTCCATATTTGGGTCAGATTTAATTTCTCCACGCACTTTATTTATTTCTGCTTCTAAATCTTCATTAGTTACCTCGAGCTTCTTATCTTTAACAAATTGCGTTATTAACATTTGATTAATCAGACCCTCAATTACTTGTCTTGTAATTGCCTGAATTTGTTCTTTTGGAATCTGATTTT
>JAHFOX010000103.1 GCA_023261445.1 Planctomycetota bacterium | reverse complement strand
CGTTCGGTTTTGTGCCGTGCCTCTTTCTGTATCTGAAGATTTGAAGGCGTGTCTTTACGACAATTATAGTACAATAATAATGACGTCTGCCACATTGGCGATTAACAAGTCTTTTAAGTTTTTTAAAGATAATGTCGGCTTGCATCAAATTACACAGGAACGATTGTCCGAATTGATTTTAGATTCCCCATTTGATTATAAAAGACAGGCAATTATTGGCATTCCTACTGATATTTCCGAACCTAAAGAAACGGGTTATGTATCTGACCTTGAAAAGAATATCCTGAAAACTATAGAAATTTCACAAGGGCGGGCATTGGTACTCTTTACATCATATAGTCTCCTTGATAATCTTTACATGAAGTTAGAACCTCAGATTACTCAGCTTGGCTATGCTTGTTTAAAACAAGGAATGGATAACCGCCATAGTCTGCTTGAAACATTCAAGAAGGACAAAACTTCTGTGCTATTTGCCACAGACAGCTTTTGGGAAGGAATTGATGTCAAGGGTGATGCATTGGGATGTGTTATTCTAACCCGGCTACCATTTAAGGTGCCCACAGAACCCATTATCGAAGCAAGAGCAGAAGCCATTGAGAAGGCAGGCGGGGATGCGTTTTACGACTATTCTTTGCCTATGGCTGTGATTAAATTCAAACAGGGCTTTGGAAGGCTCATACGCAGCCGCAACGACAGGGGAGCAGTGATTATCTTTGATAGCAGGGTAGTTACCAAGAGCTACGGACAGGTATTTCTACAATCTCTTCCAGACGCAAGGTGTATTAAGGACAAGAGGGAGGTGGTTTTCAGGGAAATGAGGCAGTTCTTTGGTAACAATTCACCACAGAAATCTACACATTAGCGGGGGAGAGTTATAGGTAGTTAGCAGGTTATTACAAACAATAACCATAAATAACTACAAATAACTTCCGTATAATTTTATAAATATTAACAGCATACGGTATATTTAGGAAGGTAATAAGTAATGAAGATATTTTTAACAGGCGGCACCGGCTTCGTTGGAAAGCATATACTCCGTGATTTACTTGACAACAATTATCAGGTGAGATGTCTTGTGCGGCATGGTTCGGAAGAAAAGATTGTGCATTACAAAGATATTGAAGTTGTTAATGGCGATATTACTGATGTAGGAAGTTTGGACGGAAAGTTAACGGGATGCGACGCCGTGATTAACCTTGTTGGTATTATAAGAGAATTTCCTTCGAGAGGAATTACCTTCGAAAAGTTGCATTACGAAGGAACAGTAAACCTTGTCCGTGCTGCAAAGTCGCAGGGTGTCAGGCGATTCGTACAAATGAGCGCATTGGGAGCACAGCCAAATGGTAAAACTAAATACCAACAAACCAAGTTCCGTGCTGAAGAATACGTAAGAAGCAGCGGACTCGATTACACGATTTTTCGTCCATCAATTATATTCGGGACAGAGGATAAATTTGTCAACCTGTTTGCCAATATGCTCAAGATTCAGCAATTTGTGCCTGTTGTGGGTAATGGAAGGTATCAGATGCAGCCTGTGGCGGTAGAGAATGTTTCTGCAGGTTTTGTAAAATCAATCGAACGAAAAGATGCAATCAGAAAAACATTTGATGTGGGCGGTCCTGAAAAAATCGAATTTAATCAAATTATTGATATCATTGGCGAGGTTATATGCGCACCGCCAAATAAGATTCACATTCCCGCATTCATTATGGGTTTATTGGCAGAGATGTTTGATTGGTTGCCATTCTTTCCCGTTACGCAGGAACAAATCACGATGCTGCTTGAGGGCAATATTTGTAATGAGAAACCATTTTTTGAATATTTTGGCGTTAAACCAATTGGTTTCAAAGAAGGAATATCCAGTTATCTTTAACTTGACATTTAAAAAATTCAATTATATAAATCAGCATATCTACGTGTATAAAAAGAACAGCCTCTGCTGAAAGCAATTTAATTGTAATTTTATGTTAAGGGTAAACAATTACATAATTTAATTGGAGGAATATGTAAGCGAAAGGGGTTTTGTCGTTTGTTGCAGTATCTGTAATTTTTGGTATTTTTAGCGGTGCATTGTATGCTTAAAAGCTGGGTAAGGGAGTGGGACCGTACGGAGAGTGTTGGAAACCAATCCCAACTCAGAGATACTGGGCGCCAGCCCCTGTTACAGAAAAGTATCCCGATCTGTTGGGTGGTTTCTTTGGTGAGTTTTGGGCAAAGGATGGAAACCCGAGCAAGATCGAAAAGGACTTTTTATATATGTGGGGAAACAACACCTTTTTGGTACGAAAGGGACTGGCACACATGAATCCAAACGGGGTTACCTATATTTCGTGGTCTAATTTGCTCAAGAAATATCTGGATATACAAAGCGAGGCAAACACACTGAGACGGTTAGCTGTGCTTGAGAAGAAAACCAAGCCAATGCCAGCAAAGTCAAAAAAAGAGAAGAGTAAATAGTTGGTAATTTTATATTTCAAAATAACCACAAAGTTACAAAGACGCACAGAATGTCTATATGGGGTTGTACAAAAGGTTCAATTTCCAACTGTTTTTGCGAGCGTAAGCGAAGCAATCTATTTGAAACCCTTTAAAATCAAGGGATTGCTTCAGTCGTTCCTCCTTCGCAATGACATTCTAATTACTTTTTGGACAACCCCATATATGATGTCTCGATAGAGATTAAGACTCTTCCGAGTTGTAGCTGCGATGTTTGACTACCTTTGCCTTGACTATATATACAACCTCTTCGGCAATGTTTGTGGAGTGGTCGGCGATCCTTTCCAAATGGCGGGAAATCAGGATCAGATGAACAGCTCGTGTTATATTTACCGGATCTTGCATCATGTAGGTTAATAATTCACGGAATATCTGGTCATTCAGAGCGTCTACCGTGGAATCGCGTTCGTATACAGAGCGCGCCAGCTCGCTATCCCTATTCACAAAGGCATCAATACTATCTTTGACCATGGTTTGGGTAATTGTTGCCATCCTTGGAATATCAATTAGCGGTTTTAGCTGCGGCTCCTGACTAAGTGGAATCACGCGTTCTGCAATATTTACAGCGAGGTCGCCCATCCGTTCCAGATTGTTTGTAATCTTTATAGATGATGTAATAAACCGAAGGTCAATTGCCATGGGCTGTCTCAACGCTAGTAAATCCACGCATTGCTTATCAATTTCCAGTTCCAATGCATCCACCAGCTCATCGCTTTGTACAACCTGATGTGCCAATTCGCTGTCCCTTTCAATCAGGGATTTTATCGCATTAGAAATGGCTGTTTCTACCATGGAAGCCATCTGAATGAGATTTTTTCTAAGTGCTCCTAGTTGTTGATCAAAGTGTCTTTCCATAACAAACTATCCAAAACGTCCAGTGATGTAGTCCTCTGTAACCTTCTTATCAGGGTTTGTGAATATCTCAGTAGTAATATTATACTCTATTAATTGTCCGTTCAATAGAAATCCTGTATAATCAGAAATACGCGCTGCTTGCTGCATGTTATGAGTAACAATCGCTATTGTATAGTATTTTTTCAAATCTTCAATGAGTTCTTCTATCCTTGCTGTTGCTGTTGGGTCCAAGGCAGAGCAGGGTTCATCCATTAATAAAACTTCTGGGTCAACTGCCAGCGCCCGCGCAATACACAACCGTTGCTGCTGTCCTCCGGATAGTCCTATAGCACTCTGATTCAACCTGTCTTTGACTTCGTTCCACAAGGCAGACTTGGTCAAACTATATTCCACAATCTCATCCAATTGTTTTTTATTATTTGCTCCATATAGCCTTGGACCAAACGCTACATTGTCATAAATAGATTTTGGGAATGGATTAGGTCTCTGGAATACCATGCCGACACGCCTTCTCAAATCAACTAAGTCAATATCACGGTCGTACACATTTTTGTTATCCAACAATACCTTTCCCTCTATCTGCACATCATTGGTAATTTCAGAAATACGGTTAATTGATTTAATAAGGGTTGATTTTCCGCAACCCGAAGGACCTATAATTGCCGTAACTTTACATTCAAAAAATTCCATTGAAATATTATCTATAGCCTTAAGTTTGCCGTAATAAAAGGTTAGTCCGTCTAATTTTATCTTTGTTTTTGTTTCTTGGTGCCCTTTTGTACCTTGTTTAACCTTCATTTCGACCGCTTCCTGAAATAAATACGGAAAATAATAGCAGAAAGATTTAAAAGAAAAGTTAAAATAATCAGCACTAATGTTGTGCCGTATTGAATTGGTCTCGTTATTTCAATGTTTGTTGATTGTGTTGCCATAATAAAAATATGGTATGATAAACACATAAATTGATCAAAAGGGTTTATAACAGGAACATGGGCATAGGGAATTGTAAATACGGGTAATCTGGGTAAAAAATAAGCGCATCCAGTAAATAAAATTGGAGCAGTTTCGCCTGCTCCCCGGCTAATACTAAGTATCGCTCCGGTGAGAATTCCAGACCTTGCTTGTGGCAAAACGACATTCCGCACGACCTGCCATTTTGTGGCGCCCAGTGCAAAAGCAGCCTCTCTGAGACTTACAGGCACACTATTCAAAGCCTCTTCCGTGGAAACAATAATTACAGGCAAGACAAGGAGTGCCAATGTCGAAGCTGCCCAAAGCATAGCGGGCTGGCCAAATAATAATGGAAATCCAAAAGCTCTGTCAATACCACGGCCAATAAACAGGATAAAAAACCCCACCCCAAACAATCCAAATACAATTGAAGGAACACCTGCAAGATTATTTATTGATGCACGAATTATCCTGCTCAAAAATCCCTTTCCGGTATATTCTATAAGATAAATTGCTGCAGCAATACCTGCAGGTATTGCCATAATAATCATTAAGATAGTAATACAAATAGTGCCAAAGATGGCAGGAAAGATGCCGCCGGCAGTCATTCCTTCCATGGGTTTCTTTAATAAAAAGCCGGGGTTAATAACGGTAGCACCACTTATGATAACTCTTACTAAGATTGCAATTAACGCCAATATGACGAGAAATGCAATACCTCGACATAAACCCTGAAAGAAAGTATTAAATATCTTACGCCTTTTTATTATCATAATCTGAGTTTTTTTCGCATCCTGCTAATGATCATTTCTGCAATTAAATTCAGTATAAAAGTTATGAAGAAAAGAATGGAACCTATAAGAAATAAAGCGCAATATTGAGATCCCCCCTGAGGTACCGCTCCCAATTCGGCGGCTATGGTTGCTGTCATGGTACGAACACTGGAAAATATATTTCCGGTGACCAGTGCGGCATTTCCGGTAGCCATTATTACAATCATAGTCTCGCCAAGGGCGCGGCCCATGCCCAGAATAATTGACGCCATTACACCCGAGATTCCCGCCGGAATGACAACCTTCCATATAGTCTCCCATCTTGTAGCGCCTAGCCCATAGGATGCCTCCCTTAATTCACTTGGCACAGCGCGGAGGGCATCATCGGTAATAGAGGCAATTACTGGAATGATGACCAGAGAAACACCTATTGCCCCGACAAAGGCATTTAAACGAAATGTAGTTTGAAAAGCATTCTGAACATATGTGGCAAGAATCGTCAGGCACAAGAAACCGATTACAACTGTGGGAATACCCGCAAGAAGCTCTATTGCAGGCTTGACAATCTCGCGAATTTTGACAGATGCAATCTCTGCCAGATAAATTCCACTCCCCACTCCCAATATAGTAGATATTACAGTAGCGGGCAGTGCCACTAAAAAACTGCCAATTATCAAGGGAATTATCGAATATTTTCCAGATTCGCCTACCGGCTGCCATATACAGGCAAAGACCCGGTTGTCGTCAAAGTCTAAAATATGTGTACCAATAAACTCGATGGGTTTAATCAAGAAAAACGCCTTTATTCCTTCCTTAAACAGAAATATAAAAATTAGCGCAATTGCCACAATTGCCGTTACGCCGCCAACGAACAATAACTTTTCTACTATAAATTCCTGTATCCGTTGTTTGTGTATATTCGTTTTGCGTGATTCTACCAATATATCAGAAATGCGTTTGTCCCCAAATCGTTTCACGCCTCCCTTGGTTAGGGTATTATTGGACGTGTTAGATATCTTGAGATTTGAAGATGGTAAATTAACATTCATGTTTAGGAAGTTTTAATTAGTCACAGAGTACATAAAGGTTTATTGAGTTTATTATGTTTATCGGGTTTATTGAGTTAGCTCGATAA
>JAHFOX010000036.1 GCA_023261445.1 Planctomycetota bacterium | reverse complement strand
TGACAAGAAAAAGATGCTGGAGGATTATAGCAAACTAGAAGGAGCTTATATGAAACAGGCGGAACAGTTTTATGTAAATTTCTTTAATATTGCAGGTTTGTTGAAAAAGAGAAATTATTCTTTTCCACATATTTAGTACAATATAATGTTATTGGGATTGTCTCTTTTCTGCAAAGTCAAACACAGGAACTCTTCTCGCTTTCAAAAGTTCTTTGTGTTGAAATTCCTCTGATAGCCTTTCAACAATATTTCTAAACATATGCGTTTGAACATCTGAAACAGCTCTTAATAAAGACAACATTAATTTTTAGAAATTTAGTATAGCCATATTTTTAATCTAATAAGTAAAAAGCCTCGCAGCTTCTAACAAATCATTTACAATGTAATCAACATTTACAACAAGATTTCTGAGTATTTCGTCTGAATGAGTATTCTTTATTAAGATGCTTTTGCATCCGGCATTCTTGCCCGCCATCATATCCGCTTCCGAATCGCCAATCATAATAGATTGTGAGAGGTCTATGCTATGCCGTCTTGCTGCACTCTGGAACATGCCTGTTTTTGGCTTTCTGCATTCACATACAATTTTGTATTTTTCAATAACCCCCTCAATATGATGTGGACAGTAATAGACGTCATCTATCGTAATTCCCTCACCCTCAAGGATGTTTAGCAATTTTTTATGAACGAGCGCTAGTTGCCCTTCGTTAAAGAATCCTCTTGCTATGCCAGATTGATTGGTGACAAGGATCGCCATGTACCCATATTTTTTAAAGAGCCGCAGTCCCTCGGCAGCATTTGTGAGCAATTCAAGTTCGTCCGGAGAGCTTAAAAAGGGTTTATGGGCAACGATAGTGCCGTCTCTGTCGAGAAATACTGCTTTTTTCTTTTTTTCCTTCTTCACCTATTTACTTCCAAAAAGCTCTTTTTCAACGATGGAACAGATAATATGTCCAACGGTGATATGACATTCCTGTATTCGTGGTGTGTTGTTTGATGGAATTGTTAAACAAATGTCCACCGCATCCTTTAAAAGACCGCCGTCCTTTCCAGTAAATCCGATGGTAGTAGTCCCTATCTTTTTTGCAACATGTACTGCATTTAATATGCCCTTTGAATTCCCGCTGGTACTAAACGCCAAAAGGACTTCGCCTTGTATGGCTAATGCCTCAACCTGTCTTGCAAAGCATGTTTCATATCCAAAATCGTTTGCAAGGGCAGTTATAACTGAAGTGTCTGTTGTCAGGGCGATCGCAGGAAGCGGGCGTCTGTTCAACTTAAATCTGCCTATTAACTCACCCGCTAAGTGCTGTGCGTCTGCGGCACTGCCTCCGTTGCCTATTAAATAAACGTGATGATTGTCTTTGAATGCTCTAACTAAAACATCCGCTATCTTTCTAATAACATCCCGATTAGCCGCTAGCACGGCCTTTTTTGTATCTATGCTTTCTTGTAATTGAATTTCAATGTCATCCATAATTAGTTTCTCCCAAGGCAGTCACAAAACCACTAGGCTTATTAATTATTTTCTTTGTGGCTTCGTATTTTGGGTATGAGAAAGAAAAGTCGCAAAAGGCATAATTTAACGAGTTTTACCCATAGTTTCTTGTGCAGGCTGTGTCTGATTATGTTTATTGATTATTCTTGAAACAATATTGGTTGTTGAAACGCCCTCTACAAACGGTGCAAGCACAACCTTTCCTCCGTAGGACTCAACAAATTCACTGCCTACCACGCCGGCGTCTTTCCAATCTTCTCCCTTCACCAGCACATCGGGTCTTACAGCTGTGATTAAATTTATTGGGGTCGTCTCGTCAAAGAGCACTACGTAGGTTACATCTTCTAATGCGGCGAGCATTTTCGCGCGTTCTGTTTCAGAAACAAAAGGACGTGTGGGTCCTTTCTGGCTTTTGACGGAGCGATCGGTATTTAATCCTACAACGAGTAAATCGCCTTGTTTTCTGGCGAACTTAAGGTATTCAATATGTCCTATATGTAAAATATCAAAACATCCATTTGTAAAAACAATCTTGTCGTGTTTCTTTCTATGCTCGTTCAAAATACCTACAAGCACCTCAACGTCTTTAATTTTGCTTGATATTTGATTTTTTCCACCCATAAGTTCGTCCAATATTTCATCCTTATTAACAGGAGTTGCACCAATTTTCCCAACTTCTATTCCAGCCGTAATGTTGGCGAGCTGGGCGGCTTCCTCAAAACTATACCCACACCCAACTATCATACCAAATATACTGATTACCATGTCCCCTGCCCCTGTCACGTCACACACTGTACGCGGTATGGTTGGTATAATTTTACCAGTCCCTTTTTTGTGATACAGGAACATACCTTCTCTATCAATAGTAATGATGCAATATTCCAGCGAAAGACTTGAAATAAGCTTATTTCCAGCACGATTCAAGCTGTCATTATCTGTAATTTTAATTCCCGTGGCAAGTTCCGTTTCATACCTGTTAGGAGTTATGGCTGTAAAACCTTCGTAGCAGGAATAATCATTTACAAGTTTGGGATCTGCAATCACAATCTTTTTATGTTTTTTACAAAGTGTTACTATCGTTTTTAAAAACGAGGCGGATAGCAACCCTTTATTCATATCAGAAACAAGCACTATATCACATGCTTGTATGGTCTTGTTTAAGTAATTATTAAGTTGTGCTTCTATTTCTGCAGATATAACATGCGTCTTTTCATAATCAACCCGCAATAGTTGCTGCACCCCCTTGCCGGCGGTCTGCAGATGTCCCATCAGGCGCATTTTCAGGATAGTTGGCCGACTTTTATCAATAACAATCCCTGTGGTGTCAACATTCATACCTTTAAAAATACCCATAAGGCTGTGTCCATAAACGTCGTCTCCTATGATACCGCAGGCAAATACCTGTGCACCCAATGCCTGTAAGTTGTTTATGACACTTCCCGCACCACCGGGACGAACGTCTTCTGAAGAAACATTAATAATTGGTATTGGGGCTTCCTGTGAGATACGCCTTACCTCGCCCCATACATACTTGTCGAGCATCAAGTCGCCAATAACCATAATTTTGGGAGAACCCATGTTCGATATAATATTGATTAATTTATCCATTTAACGCAAATTCCTACAAAAACATTATTTTTATAAACTTATTCTCTTAATTACCACTTGCAACATGCAATTCGGTGTCTTCCTCCAGGAAATATGACATTTTCATATTTAACGCTGCTGCTAATTTGTCCAGCGTTGTAAGGGAGGCTGAGATTTGCCCATTTTCGATTTGAGATAATAAACTTGGCGATAAACCAGTGCGAACCGCCAATTGCTTTTGAGTGATTTGTTTGCTCTTTCTTATAAATTTAAGTTTCTTCCCCACGGAACTCTTGAGTTTGTCCTTCGAACTCCCAATGAGACAATATGTCTTTTGTGCATTATTAAGCGCCTTTCGCAAATCATTTAAATCAAATGGTTTCTTTAAATAGTCAAACGCATCGTGCTTCATCGTCTCGACTGCCGTTTTAAACGAAGGATACCCTGTTAAAATAATAACACAAACATTTGGATATTTAGATTTTATTTCTTTAAGCAATTCAGTCCCGCTTATTTGCGGCATTTTCATATCCAGGATGACAATATGAAATCTTTCTTGTTCCAGTGTCGGTAGGGCATCCATTGGTTTTGTAATACCCTTTGTAATATAACCTTCATCGGACAGGAATTTGGTTAAATATAAATTATAGTCTTCGTCATCATCTACTACTAATATTTTTATTCCTCTATCCATGAATTGCCGCCTTTCCAAAATCTATTGGTAAATTAATATCAAAGGTAGTGCCTCTACCCACTTTACTTTTGACATGGATCGTGCCGTGATGCCTTTCTATAATTCCATAAGTGATAGGCAGCCCAAGACCCGTTCCTTTCCCAACTTTTTTTGTAGTAAAGAAAGGATCGAAAATTTTAGACAAATGCTCTTGGGGAATACCAACGCCTGTGTCTTTAACGTTAATGCTGACAGCCTTTTTGTCTTTCTGTGTCGTGGCGATTAAAATAGTATCGCCGCTGGAAGTCGCATCGTCAGCATTAATTAATAAATTCATAAACACTTGTTGCAATTGCTCTGCAAAACCTTTGATTTTTGGTAATTGCGAAGATAGTTTCAAGACGAGGTTCTTGTTTTTTGCAGTAAACTGTTCGGTAATAAGGGAAACTGTATTTTTAATCAACTCATTTACATTAATGAGTTTTGGTTGTTCATTTCCTTCGGAATGCGAAAGTTCAAGCAAAGAATCCACTGTTTTCTCAATACGTTTTGTTACTTTCTGTATGGTTTTAAATTCTTTTACCGTTTCCTTTGTAAACGTATTATCCCTTTCAAGAAAGCCCTGTACCATGCCTGAAAGAATGGCAAGAGGAGTATTGATTTCGTGAGCAACGCCTGCTGCAAGCCGTCCCATAGATATTAATCTATCAGAGTGCATTAGTTGATGCTGAAGTTTTTTTTGTTTTTCTTCCTCTAGTTTTTTTTCAGTGATCTCTTGAATCAATTCCAAGACTTGCACCACCTCCCCCTTTTTATCAAAAATCGGCGAGCTAATCACATTGTAAAATGTCCTTTTATGATGATTATTAACAACATACTCCGTTTGATTTATCCTGCCGGTTTTGAACACCTTACGGGACGGGCAATCGTCAGGAATGGACTGGAGATGACAATAGGTATCAAAACAAGTACGACTTAAAATATTCCTGCCTAAATTGTGGTTTTCGATTAATCGTTTATTTGCCCAACATATTTTATAATCCTTACTAATGACTAGTAAGTCTGCTCCAATCTCGCTTACAATATTATCAAGCTTTTTCTTTTCTTCTTTTAACTCTAACTCTAAACTCTTTCTCTTGGTTATATCCCTAAAGTGTATTAAAATATACAAAACATTATTTTCTTCTTTTACAACCGAAATATCTAACTCCATAACCAGAACCTGTTGGTTCTTACTAACGATCTCAATTTCAGTTGTCTGGACTTTTGTGTTAACCGCCATTAAAAGGAGTTCTGCCACAAACTTCCTTGAATTTCTAGGTAGAAAATCATAAATATATTTACCTAGAAGTTCTTCTGTCTTATAACCAATAATTTCTTCTTCGCGTTGGTTTACCGTAAGAATCTTCCCATTAAGGTCCAGCATCATCATAGAATCTGCAGCATTGTTAAACAACGTTTTATAACGTTCTTCTGAGGCTTTAATACGGTTAAACAGCTTTGTGTTTTCAAGAGCTATGGCAAGTTGCGGAGCTATTTGCCAGAGGTAATAATAACTATGTTCGCTAAAACTGTTTGCCTTTTCGCAGCCAAATGTAAGAGCACCCAGCACTTTACCCTTGTAAGTAAGCGGAAACCCAAGCCGTGAACGTATTCCTTCTTCATATAGTACCCTGTCCGTCCAAAAGAGTCCTTTTTCAGTATTGTTTACTATAACAGGCGATCCTCTTTCGATAACCTCCGCGAGGAGACTTCCAGACAATGGGAAAGATTTGCCTTCTTCAATTTCGCTGAAATTATATTTTTTTGTTAGCGCAAACACCTGGAACCATTGTCCCTGTTCGTTGGAAACAATTAAACAAGCACGATCAAACGGAACAACCTTTTTCAATTCGTTGCATATTGTAGGAAAAACTTTCCGAATGTCCAAACTAATAGCAATAGTTTTATTTATATTGCTGATAATCTCTTTCTCTGCAAGGGTATTTTTAAGACTGGCTTCTAACTGTTGCTTGTAAAGCGCTTTTTCGATTGTTTTTTTTAGATAATCATGGTCTAAAGGCTTCAAGATATAATCAACATTGTCCAAACACATGGTATTGACTACAGTCCTAACCTTATCCTGATCAATCATAACAAGTATGATAACATTGGGAGAAACATCTTTAATCTTGTTTATCAACGAAAGTTCGCCGATATCGTGTAATCCCAAATCAAATAGAATTAAATCTACAACATGCTTATTCAGAATCTGAACAGCTTCGTCCTTGTCAGATGCTGTATAAACAAAATATCCGTTTTCTTCCAACAGACTTTTGAATGATATACGCATCAGATTATCATCATCTATTACGAGGATGTCATGCCTGCTCTGCTGCATAAATTTATCTGCCAAATTTAATTGTAAATACAGGAGTCTACAAAAGTTACTGCCATCAATGATAATATTATAGAAAATTTATGTCAAGAATAAAGCATAATTACAATAACGCCATTGCTCACATCTATTAAATACAGGGAGAAGAAATCGGCTAAATAAAACGTTGACAAATAGATATGAGTAATTACAATTTAGTAAAGTCCTCTAAAATCGTAGAGCGGTAGGTGAAAAATAATAGATTTAAACAAATCACAACAGCAAAAAACTTGGACAGGAACAGGTTGTGGTGGCTGTCGTCTGGGCAAAACCTGTAAAACTAGGGAGGTTAGAAAATATTATTTCTGATTTACTTTTTTATAAAGGAGGTAGAACGTGATAAATCCAAAAAAATGCTACATCAGACTTTTTGTAATTCTGTTTTGTCTCGTTGCTGGTTTAACACTTACCCATGCTCAGGAGAAAAGTGCCTCCAGTTATACATCTGTTATTGAAGAACCACTTGACAAAGTCATAGCACAGGATAAATCACAAAAGGCTGATGTGATGAAACGCCACATGGACTTACTTAACGAGCGCTATGATCTTTCTCAAAAAGAAACGATGGAAGTTACTATGTCAAGGGGAAAGCCTCTGCCTGTCGGACCAACCGCCAGGTTAAAAAGTAAATTGACGTGGGAAAAACTAGCCAATATGACACCCGAGGAGATTAAAGAAAAAGGCTTGTTCCCCTATCTTCCGCTACCGCACCCAAGTCATTCTTCAGGCGGAATGTTATTCTCGCAGAAACAAATAAAACAACTCCCACGCCTGGAACGTTTTGACCTGGACTTCGACTTACCAGACCACTTTTTGCCCGAACTCCCTCCACCCATCTATCTAACCACCCATAAAGATATGGGGGATGTTTCACAAGGCAAGTTGGTAACATTGGATAATTATTACGAAATATTCAACGGCATCTTAAATCCAAAACAGTTAGAAGGACTGCGCCTTTTGGTTACACAATTTCCGCAACAACAATTCAATGCAACGGCAGATAGAAAAAGCGAAAAGCCAAGCCAGGGCGTGACCTGCTTCGACTGTCATGTCAATGGTCATACCTCTGCGGCAACTCATTTGGTTGGTGATATTCGTCCGCAATCCCACAGAAACCGCATTGATACTCCTTCTTTGCGTGGGGTTAATATTCAGAGACTTTTTGGCTCGCAGCGCGCTCTTAAATCAGTGGAAGACTTTACTGAGTTCGAACAGCGTGGAGCCTATTTTGATGGGGATCATCTGACAGCATCCAAAAAAGGCGTAAACGTCCTTGAACGTGGCAGCCAGGTTCATTTCATGGCAGAGTTCATGGCGCTAATTGACTTTCCTCCTGCGCCCAAACTTGATATTTACGGTCAACTCGATCCAAAAAAGGCAACCGATTCAGAAAAAAAGGGTGAAGTAATATTTTTTGGTAAAGGGAAATGCGTAGTTTGCCACCCGGCGCCTTATTACACTGATAATCAGATGCATGACCTGCAAGTGGAGAGATTTTACAAGCCTCAGTTGATTAATGGTCAGCACATTCGCGCAGAAGGTCCTATCAAAACATTTCCATTAAGAGGAATCAAAGATTCTCCTCCTTATTTACATGATGGACGCTTGCTAACATTAGAAGATACGGTCGAGTTTTTTAACCTTGTATTACAAATTAACCTGAATACGCAGGAGAAAAAGGATCTGGTCTCCTTTCTCAGACAATTGTAATTTTAAATATCGTAATATACGATTTGCTATCGCATTCAGTTAAATGAGTTTTATCATGCAAAAAATAAAAGGCGCTGTCTGATCAAATGGGCGCTATCTATGTAATGAGCCAAAAGTCTCCCGTTCGCTGTGTGGCATTCCGTGAGGTTGAAAAAACAAAATAAACTATCCGCCATGCTCGGAATGAAATTAATATACGCTCACTGCTAACATAAAATAGCAATCATGTTAATATTCATATAAAATACAGTTTCAGCGCTACGCTTGAAAAAATTACACAACTCCCATGCTAAAGAAACACAGTAAGTTCTTTGAGTCGTTGTTACTTATAATAGACTGGATCGTCTTATCCGTTTCATGGATATCCTCCTATTATTTGCGCATGTACTCTGGCATTGTGCCAGTTTATAAAGGAATCCCGCCTTTCGAAATTTATTTGACTCTCCTTATTTTCATAATTCCCTTGTGGGGTGTTGTTTTTAAGGTATTTGGGCTGTATCGCCCCCGCAGAATCTCAACAAGGTTTTCTGAAGTTGTAGACATTGGTAAGGCATCCACCTTTGCCATTCTAATCCTTATCTCAATAACTTATCTCTTCCGTCAATATGATTTTTCAAGATTAACCTTCCTTTACTTTTGGCTCATCAACATTGTGTTCCTAAGCCTAGCTCGCACTTTATTCCGTGAATTTCTGCGTCTGCTAAGGAAAAAGGGATACAATCAAAGATTTGCTTTGGTTGTCGGTACCGAAAAATCAAGCCAAGACCTTATTGACAAATTACAGAAACATCCAGAACTTGGAATTCACATATCGGGGTTTTTGTCAAATGATACAAATAGTATTGGAAATGAAATACAAAGAATAAAGGTTTTGGGGAAATATTCAGAAATTCGAGAAATAATTAAAAAACTCGGCATTGATATTGTTTTCATTGCCTTGCCTTACCATGCACACAGTCAGATAAAGGAAGTTTTAGATTATATAGCGGATGAAACCGTCAGCATTATGGTTTTGCCCGACCTCTTTGAGTTCGCCACCCTGCGCGGCAGCATAAGCGAGTTTGATGGCATGCCGCTCATCAGTTTGCGTGATACACCACTTTATGGATGGAACATCATTGTAAAACGGTTTTTGGATGTTGTCTTTTCTTCTTTTGTGTTAATTTTTACGAGTCCTGTTATGTTGCTTATCACCATATTGATTAAACTAAGTTCCGAAGGCCCCGTCTTGTTTAAGCAGGAAAGGATGGGGTTGGATGGTAAGTTGTTCAACATATTAAAATTCAGAACAATGGACGTAAATGCCGAGCAGGAAACAGGTCCTGTTTGGACAAAAAAAGACGACCCCAGATGCACAAAAATAGGTAAATTCCTCAG
This sequence comes from Planctomycetota bacterium, assembly GCA_023261445.1. Taxonomy (GTDB): domain Bacteria; phylum Planctomycetota; class Brocadiia; order Brocadiales; family Brocadiaceae; genus 2-12-FULL-39-13. The sequence continues at coordinate 9,519 of JAHFOX010000036.1, read as the reverse complement.
AATGACAAGTCTGGATGAACTCCCACAATTTATTAACGTTTTACGCGGAGACATGAGTATTGTAGGGCCGCGTCCTGAACGGCCCGTTTTCATAGAAAATTTCAGAAATACGATCCCAAAATATATGCTAAGACACAAAATGAAGGCGGGTATTACAGGCTGGGCACAGGTTAGCGGTTGGCGCGGAAACACATCGTTGGAAAAAAGAATTGAATACGACCTCTATTATATTGAGAACTGGTCACTATTTTTTGACTTGAAAATAATCTGGCTTACGATATGGAACGGACTTATCAATAAGCATGCATATTGAATCCAAAACCCAAAATCCAAAACCCAAAATATCCCGGACATGGCTTGTTCATATCAGGAAAACATTATCTTTAATCTATATCATCTGTGCAATCTGTAGTTTCCAATATTTTTTAATTGATTGCAGGCTTGGTTCGTTAGGGCTGTTTGCAAGCGAATTCAAACCAAACACACCTTGGAAAATCAACACGCAGGAACCAACCCTCGCAAGAACAGTTCTTGAAGTCGCCAAAGAATCATATCCTGGAATAGAAACAGAACAGTCTCTCGAAAAACTTGATAACATCATCCAAAATATTAAAATAAGCCTTAGAGATGAAACAGAACCGGAACAGATTATCAAAACCATTAACATAGTGCTTTTCAACGAACTTCAATTCAAATATGTACAGACAGGCAATCTTGAACACATCTCTCTAAATAAGGTGTTAGATACAAATACCGGCAATTGTGTAGGACTATCTATTTTCTATCTATGCATAGCAGAGGGATTGCGGTTGCCCATTTTCGGAGTAAGCGTACCCGAACATATATTTGTACGTTATGACGACGGAGACTTTCGCAAAAACATTGAGACAGGATACGAAGGCATGGCAACTCCTGACAGTTATTATTTAAACATGCCCGGAAAACGTGTCTCTCAAATAAGTATTAAAAATGGGTGTTATCTCAAAAATCTAACCAACAACGAAGTTGTCGCCGAAATATATCTAAACCGCTCAATAATACAAAAAAATAATGGCAATATAGAGGCTGCGCTAAAGGACGTTAACCATGCAATCGAGTTACACGGAAACGATGCAGTAGCTTTCTGTAATCGAGGCGTAATTTACGAAAAGACGAAAGATAATGACCGGGCAATGAACGATTATAATAAAGCCATTGCCCTTAATCCTGATTATGCGCCTGCTTATTACAATCGCGGCTCGCTGTACGCCGCCATGGAAGTCATTGATAAGGCTATCATGGATTACAGCGAGGCATTATTTTTAGACCCCAACTCGGTCTTATCCCATTATAATCGGGGCGTTGCCTTTAAAATAATCAACAGGGCAGATTTGACCATTGAAGACATGAGCAATGCCATTTCTTTGGACCCTAAATTCGCTCCTGCTTATGCCCACCGCGGACTTGCTTATGCCGAATCGGGTGAATCAGAAAAAGCCCTATCAGATTTCAACAAAACACTGGAACTGGATCCTAACAACCCCGAAATCTATATGAAAAGAGGCATACTTCACGCCGACATGCAACGCTTTGACGACGCAATCAAGGACATCACAACCTTCTTAAAATTCACGCCAAAAAACGCCTTTGCCTATTATATCCGCGCCAAGGCACATCGAGGAAAAGGAGAGATTGCACAGACGCTGGAAGATTACAATAAGGCAATAGAACTAAGCCCTCGGCTAGCGGGCGTATATTTCGAACGAGGTCAAATCAAAAGCCAATTATTGAGATTTAATGACGCCATTACTGACTTTAACACATCCCTCGAACTCTTCCCCTATAACCCCTTCGCCTACCTCCATCGTGGGAACACGTTTAAAAAACTTGGGAAAAAGGAAAATGCTTTGAATGATTACTTGGTATACTTAAAACTTACTCCTAACGCCCCCGATGCGGAAGAAATTAAAAGCGAGATAGAAAATATTAGAAATAACATTAAAGAAACTGTACCTTAAGCTGAAAAAAAACAAATCCCTCGCTTTTTCTTTCCTGCCTTCTGAATCAAATCCATTGCCATTCCAACATTATTTGGCTATAATTTGGTATTAATCAAAACACTATTAAAAGAAATACTGGACAAATATATTCGCGAAATTCATATTTTTAATACAAAAAAGGATGCTTATGAATATTAACGTCAAAATCGGAAATGCCGAAAAAGAACTTACAGACATGTTGGTTTTCTATTTATACGAAGACACAAAAGTGGTTGATAGCGCCTTCGCTTATTGTGATAAGATGCTGAACAATGCCATTACCGAATTAATAAAGAAAAAGGAATTTATTGCTAAACTAAATAAAACACTTATTCTCCCAACTTATGGAAAAATCCGTGCTAAACGCATAATGCTTGTGGGATTGGGGGCAAAAAAAGACGTGACCCCGGACAAAGTAAGACAGGCATCCGGCACAACAGCAAGCATCGCACGAGACACAGGCATCAGAGAGATTGCCAGTGTAATAGATTCTATATCAAACGAGTGGTATCAGGCATATACAGAAGGATGCTTGCTTTCTCTTTACAAGTTTCAAAAATACAAAAATATCCCAGCCGAAGAGAAGAAAGAATTAAAATCTCTTACACTCCTTTTGTCAGATAAAAAAGCATTGGCATCCACCCGCATGGCTGTTAAGCACGGACAAATCATTGCAGATGCCGTTTGCTTTACACGCGACCTGATTAATACCCCACCGCAGGACAAGGCGCCTGCTGTTCTGGCTGACACTGCTAAAAAACTAGCACGGGAGCTTGATATTCAATGTAAGGTATTATCAAAACCAGAACTTCAAAAACTCGGCATGGGCGGCCTGCTGGGTGTTTCGCAAGGCAGTAACCAGCCTCCTAAATTTATCATATTAGATTATAACCCCAATGTTAAAAATCAGGATACAATTGTGCTGGTTGGAAAAGGACTTACCTTTGATTCAGGAGGCATTTGTCTAAAGCCAGCCAAAGATATGGACCAAATGAAGTGTGACATGTCCGGAGGCGCCGCCGTAATGGGTGCAATAAAAGCTATATCCAAAATGAACTTGCCACAACATGTGGTAGGTCTCATTCCTTGCACAGAAAACATGCCCGGCGGTTCAGCAATTAAACCCGGAGACATCATTAAATTTCATTCTGGTAAAACTGCCGAGGTTGCAAATACAGACGCCGAAGGCCGCCTGATTCTGGCTGATGCCCTGGCGTATGCAGAAAAATATAAACCAAGCGCTGTGATTGACCTTGCGACTCTCACCGGCTCCTGTATAATTGCCCTCGGTACTTTTGCTACCGGCATGTTGGGAAATAATGAAGAACTGAAAAAAAGAATCAGAATCTCAGGAGAAAAATCATGGGAAAGGGTCTGGGAACTCCCTCTCTGGGAAGAATATCAGGAACAAATCAAGAGTGACATTGCAGATATCAAAAATATCGGCGGTCCTTATGCAGGCGCTATAACAGCCGCATGCTTCTTAAGTAAATTCACAGAAAAATATCCATGGGCACACCTTGATATTGCAGGCACATCATGGTGCGATAAAAACGGCGCCTATACCCAAAAAGGCGCTACAGGCGTCGGGGTTCGATTGCTTGTACAGTTAGTTCAAAAATGGACTCGATTCCCACACAAGAATACACCCTAACTGCTCGCTGCAGAATAAAGATGGAGAATGTCCCTGTCTCTAATCCGATTCCCCCTGCTCTACGTTTCTTCTTGTCTTCTTGATGAGAAATGGAAACATTAAATAATATGACTTCAAATGGTTACAACCACAATAATGTCATTGCCATCCGCGGCGCAAGGGAACACAATCTAAAAGGAATTAATATTGACATCCCGCGCGATTGTCTCGTTGTTATTACTGGCATCAGTGGTTCGGGAAAATCGTCCCTTGCATTTGACACGATTTATGCAGAAGGCCAGCGCCGTTATATTGAAAGCCTTTCTTCTTACGCAAGACAATTTTTAGATCAAATACAAAAGCCCGACGTAGAACTCATTGAGGGCATTCCGCCCACTATTGCCATTGAACAACGCACCTGCCCGCCCAGTCCGCGCTCGACAGTAGCAACTATTACTGAAATCTATGACTATTTGCGCCTATTGTATGCAAAGGCCGGCACTCCACATTGTTATCAATGTAATTGCATCATCTCCCGGCAAACCATTGACCAAATGGCACAAAGAATAATGGGACTCCCCCAAAAAACCAGAATTATGCTTCTTGCGCCGCTCGTTAAAGGGAAAAAAGGCGAACATCGCGACATATTTCAATCAATATTGCAAAAGGGTTTTGTGCGTGCCCGTGTTAACAACGTCATTGTTGACCTTAAAGCCATACCAAAACTAGCACGATACAAAACTCACGAAATTGATGTGGTTGTAGACCGATTAATCATAAAAGACGATATACAATCGCGCCTGTACGATTCCATTGCAACCTGCCTTGAATTAGGGGAAGGGGTTATGCTGGTAAGTCGGGAACGTGGAAAATCATGGGCCGACGATATACTCAGCGAGCGATACGCCTGCCCCAATTGCGGGATGGGCTACGAAGAGCTGTCGCCGCGCATGTTCTCATTCAACAGCCCTTACGGCGCCTGTACAAATTGTGACGGACTTGGAAACACCCTTGCTTTCGACCCCGAACTGATCGTTCCAGATAAACACCTTAGCATCAAAAACGGCGCTATTGACGCCTGGCAAAATTGGGGATCCCTAACTCAATCGCTATATAATAATCAAATTAAGGCGTTTGTTAAAATGTTTTCTGTTTCTGCCAACATGCCTTTTATAAAACTACCCAAAGAAGACTCGGAAGCCCTGCTATTTGGCACAAAGGGCTTTGAAGGAGTAATACCTAACCTAAAACGTATATATGAAAAAACAGATAGCGAACGTATCCTGAAGAGACTTTCCAGCTATATGAGTTACAGAACTTGCTCTTCCTGTAAAGGCGCAAGATTGCGGCCAGAATCGCTTTCGGTAAAAATAAATAAAAAATCAATTCACGAGATAATGAATCTAGCCGTAGAAGACGCCCTTCATTTTTTCAAAACCTTAAAATTTGAAAGTCAGCATGCAATCATTTCCAGGCAAATCCTAAAAGAAATTAATAACAGGCTCTGCTTTATGATGGACGTCGGATTGCACTACTTAACGCTTGGACGCAGCAGCGACACCCTTTCCGGAGGAGAGGCACAAAGGACGCGCCTTGCAACACAAGTAGGCTCGGGACTTGTTGGAGTATGTTATGTGCTTGACGAACCCACAATAGGACTACACCCAAGAGATAACGAACGGCTCCTTCAAACTCTAATCACATTGCGAAACAACGGAAACACGGTTATTATTATAGAACACGATGAGTATACTATTCGTCATGCAGATTATATTATTGACCTGGGTCCTGGAGCTGGCGAAAGGGGAGGCAGTATCGTTGCACATGGCACACTAAAAGAAATTGCCAACAACCCCAACTCGCTGACCGGACAATATATCAACCAGACTTTCAAAATTGAACTCCCTGTCAAAAGAAGAAATATTAATCTTAAACACTCTGTCGAAATAATTGGCGCCAGCGCTAATAATCTAAAATCAATCAACGTCACAATTCCCCTTAAAACCTTCTGCTGTGTTACCGGCGTATCTGGCTCTGGCAAGAGCACGCTGATTAACGACATTCTTCACCGCGCCCTTGCCAGGGCGCTTTATGGCAGTCAATATCCGCCGGGAAAACATGATAAGGTACTTGGCATTACGCATATAGACAAAGTCATAGAAATTGACCAATCTCCAATAGGGCGCACCCCGCGCTCGAATCCTGCTACATACACAAGAGCATTTGATCTAATTCGTTCCCTCTTTGCACAGACTGCTGAGGCAAAAATTCGCGGCTACACGGCAAGCAGATACAGTTTCAATATTAAAAGCGGACGATGCGAGGATTGCAAAGGACAAGGCATTAAAAAAGTGGAAATGCATTTTCTGCCTGATATGCACGTAGTATGTGAAGAATGTAAGGGGAAAAGATACAACAAACCAACGCTGGAAGTCGCTTACAAAGACAAAAACATTGCGGACGTTCTGGACATGCGTATTGACGAGGCGCATAAATTCTTCAAAAACATTCCAGGAATTGAACGCATTTTAAGGACGCTGAATGACGTCGGGCTGGGATATATAAAATTGGGGCAATCCAGCACCTCTTTGTCCGGCGGCGAGGCGCAAAGAATAAAACTAGCCACCGAACTCTCAAGACAGTCAACTGGAAAAACTCTTTATATCCTGGACGAACCTACTACAGGCTTGCATTTTGCCGATATACAACAGCTTCTAAAAATATTACACCGTCTTGTTGACATGGGCAATACCGTGCTGGTAATAGAGCACAACATGGAAGTTATAAAAACTGCGGATTACATCATTGATCTAGGTCCGGAAGGCGGTTTAAAAGGAGGCAGGGTTGTGGCGGCAGGAACTCCTGAACAAATTGCAAAAAACGTACGCTCCTATACAGGAAAGTTCTTAAAAAAACTTCTCAAATACTCAAATTGTAAAAACTGTTAATAAAAATCTGTTGGCTGGCTGGTATCTGCTTTTCTCAGCCTCCAGCTTCCAACTTCCAGCCTCTGTCTTTCTTCATTCCGCTGCGTCAGAAGATACGCGTAATAATTCATCCAGCGTCGTTTCCCCTCTTCTAACCGAGTCGAGTCCGTCTTCATACAGGGTTTTTGTTCCCCTTTTTATTGCTTCTTTCATTATCTCACCCGAATCCTTATGCGCAAGAATGAGCCTTCGTATGGCATCGTCCACAAATAAAAATTCAGCAATACACTTCCTCCCTTTGAATCCTGTATTGTTACAATCATCACATCCTCTGGATTTGTATAGCGGCTCTCCTTCTTTTAATCCTGCCGTTTTGCGCACATCTTCCGGCGGTATATATGTTTCACGGCATTTCCCGCAAATTTTTCGCACCAATCGCTGGGCAAGAACGCCAATTACACACGAAGAAATCAGATAATCCTCCATGCCCATATCCATCAAACGGGTAAAAGCTGATGCCGAATCGTTCGTGTGGAGCGTTGAAAAAACAAGATGCCCGGTTAATGATGCCTGTACGGCAATTGACGCCGTTTCCTTGTCTCTGATTTCTCCAATAAGAATAACATCGGGGTCGTGTCTTAAAATAGAACGCAATCCGGAGGCAAACGTCAAATTAATCTGAGGATTCACCTGTATCTGATTCACCCCTTCCATACTATATTCCACAGGGTCTTCCACCGTTACAATTTTTATTTCTGGCGAAAGCACTTCTTTAAGCACGGCATATAGAGTCGTTGTTTTGCCGCTGCCTGTCGGTCCTGTTACGAGCAGCATGCCCTCCGGCCTGTTTATTATACGCCTGAATTTTAGCAGAAATTCCTTGCTAAATCCCATTTTGTCCATGTCGAGCATAACTGCGGTCCTATCCAAAATCCTCATCACAACTCCTTCGCCATGACTCATCGGGATAATTGAAACCCTCAAATCTATTTCCTTTCCAGCAACCTTCATCTTGATTCTGCCATCCTGAGGCAGTCGTTTCTCGGCAATATTCAGTTTGGCAAGGATTTTAATACGTGAAATTATAGCATTATACATCTCGCGGGGCGGGGGTGTAAGTTCCCGTAAAACGCCATCCACGCGGTACCTCAGCCGTGCATTCCTTTCAAAAACCTCCAGATGCACATCGCTTGCCCCTATCTCAATCGCCCTTGTCAATACACTATTTACAAGGCGTATAACAGGCGCCTCGGAAGCCATGTCGCGCAAATGCTCCACGTCTTCCATCACTTCAATACTGGAAGCCGCAGCATCCTCTTCCTTTACCTCGCCTTCATACAGGGTTTGCAGGGATGCCATGATGTCTTTCTCACAGCCAGCAAACACCTGTATCTGTTTATTCGTGGCTGATGCAATTGTCTCTACAAGCAGCGAATCCTGCGGGTCTGCAAGGGCAATGTCCAGCATGCCGTCGTATAACTTCAGAGGAAGCACGCGATTTGTTAATAGAAATGTCCTGGGCACTTCTTCGACCAGAGGATATCGGTCGTCCTTTTTCTTTTCCCAAACAGGTATCTGCAACAATTTGCTATAGGCAAGTCTGAGGTCTTCTTCCGAAATGGTTCCTAAATCAATCAGGATGCGTCCCAGCTTTTGTCCTGTTTGCTTTTGGACTTCTATCGCTCGGTCCAAATCTGGTCGGGATACCTTTCCAATTTCAATCAATACATCCCCAATATTATAATTTGCTGTTTGATCCATAATATCTATTTGGGTTTAAGTAGTTTTGAAATTTCTAAGCGAGAACTTTGAGCTTTGGTATTTGGCATTAATTCTAATCCTCACTCCCAGCTTAACACGTCCTTATCCTCGCCCTCGCCGCCGGCATTGCCATCCGCGCCGTAAGAAACAATATCGTAATCCCCGTTCTGTCCCGGGCATGTATAAATATAATTATTCCCCCAAGGGTCTTTTGGAACAAATTTTTTCTTTAAATACGGACCCTTCCAGTTAACAACTCCCTGCGGCTGCGACACCAGCGCTTCCAAGCCTTGTTCCTGCGCAGGATATTTCGCGGTATCGAGCTTATACATTTCCAGGGCGCTGGAAAACCCCTCGACTTGCTGCTTTGCAACCGTTTGGCGCGATTCTCCAACCCGCCCAATCATTTTTGGACCAATCAATGCGGCAAGCAGTCCAATAATAATCATCACAATCAGCAATTCTAGCAAGGTAAAACCCCTGCTTTTCAATAACAACAACTTTAATCTTTTCCCCATCTTAAATCACTCCTATCAAATACAGTGTTCACTCCACATTTTTGCGGAAAGATAAACTCAAAAATTAGGCTTCGGCGACTACACAAATTATAACAACCCCCTCCCTCGATGGGAGTGGTTAGGGGAAGGCGTCCCGTCTCTTCCCTTCGCCCCCACCCGGCCTCCACCGCCAAGGTGGCGGTACTATGGTTTGAAATTCCCGAATATTAAATTAGGTTTTACAAGGCAAAACAAAACGACTTTGCCTTTTTCTGTCATTTCCGCAAAAGCGGGAATCTAGTCCTTTATTTATTTTTTTTCATGGATTCCCATTTTCATGGGAATGACAAAAAGAGTCTTTTGAAATTCCCGAACATTAAATTAGGCCGCCTTCGGCAGCGACTTTTTATAGAAAAAGGCGCATGTAACTCAAAGTTTTAGCTTTGATTCGTCAACCCTGAAGGCTTGAGTTACACCCACCGCGGGTTCAGGTTTGCAACCTGAACCCCTGATTTTGATTTGTTACAAACGTTCTTGATCTTGCAAAATATTTGGGTTCAAGTTACAAACTCGAACCCGCCAAGGGCTAACTATCTGAAAAATCTGTGTAAATCCGTTTAATCTGCGTCCTGCCTTTTGGTTGTGGCTCTGTGGTAAATTTGAAATCCCTGTACATTTATTTT
>JAHFOX010000035.1 GCA_023261445.1 Planctomycetota bacterium | reverse complement strand
TCGGGTATAACGATCTCTGCAAGGGTAGTAGCGATTACTGCAACGCGTCTGCAGTGCAAAAGATTCTGCTCGCCAAACTGGTCTATAATGAGTGACAACGCCGATATAGTCTGGTCAAATTGTGCTTTTAACTTCTTGTCCTTCATAATTTCCTACTATTGAATTCTCATCATGTCGCCAAAACCCAAGTAAAACACCCAGAAAACTTTACCATTACAAAATTTATAACAATTAAACAAACAATTTGCAAATAGAAAAGGATTTGACTTGTTTCGCTAAATTTAATAAATTTAGTTAATTATGACGGAAACAACTAACTTATTAGATGCAATGACCCGGCTCATTGGAAAGGAAAATATGTTGTCTTCGATTGAGGACCGTATATGCTATGCGTGCGATGGTTCAAAACAAAGACATATACCCGATGTCGTTTTACGACCACAATCAACCCAACACGTATCCAACATTCTACGATATGCAAATACGCACGTGATTCCTGTTTACCCGCGCGGTGCAGGCTCTGGTCTTACCGGCGGAGCAGTGCCTGCGCAAGGTGGGATTGTTTTGGATTTCACCCAAATGAACCAAATATTGGAAATCGTCCCTGAAGACCTCACCGCCACAGTAGAGCCCGGAGTCGTCACCCAAACATTACAAAACGAGGTTGCCAAATACAATCTCTTTTATCCACCAGACCCAGCAAGCGCCGCATTTTCCACCATAGGCGGCAATGTAGCTGAGTGTTCCGGCGGAATCACTGGGTTAAAATATGGCGTTACAAGGGATTATATTCTCACTTTGGAAGTTGTGCTTGCCGACGGAAGCATTATCCATACAGGCAGAAAAACCTTAAAGAGCGTCACAGGCTATGACCTTACTCGGTTATTTGTCGGTTCGGAGGGTACGCTGGGTGTTTTTACGCAGATTACAGTAAAACTTCTCCCCCTTCCAGAAAAGATTGAAACGCTTCTTATATTTTTTAAAACTTCTGAAGATGCCGTGAAATGTGCAAATCAAGTTATTTCAAACAACCTCTTGCCAAGAACGCTTGAATTTATAGATAAATCCAGTATAGATTGTATCAAAGGATATAAGCAAGAATTTCAAATACCCGAAGGGGTAAGTTCTATTTTACTTATAGACATTGACGGGAAGGAGGAAAGCGTTAAAACTGAAACGGCTCTCATAGAAAAAATCGTAAATGAAAATCATGCGCTCAATGTTGTCTCCGCAAAAAATGTTAAAGAGCGCGATACCCTTTGGGAAGTAAGGCGTGCAATCTCTCCTGCGCTATATAACATTGCCCCTTTTAAAATCAATGAGGATATATGCGTTCCCCGAAGCAAAATATTAGAAATATTGCAACGAATAAATGATATTCACAAAAGGTATCCTTCCCTAAAGGTCGCTAATTTTGGGCACATCGGAGATGGCAATATTCATGTCAATATTATGTACGACGAAGGGAATAACCAGCAATTATCCGCAGAAAATATGGTTGAAGAAATCCTTCGCAATACAGTGGAGCTTGGCGGAACAATTTCCGGGGAACATGGCATCGGAAATGTAAAGTCAAAGTATTTATCGTTTGAAGTGCCTCCGCAGGAATTGCAGATAATGAAGGGTATTAAATATTTACTGGATCCAAAGGGCATATTGAATCCGGGCAAGATATTTTTACAATAGAGTTGAAAGTTGTAAGATTTAAGGTATAAGTATCAACAATAACTTTCAACTTATTTATACAAGCAAATTACTGCAGTAATGAATAAACTGTTACGATTTTTAAACAAGGAGACTTTTGTATATGGCGTTATCAAGAATTGCAAGAGAAGTAAAGACTTCGGCTACGCTTGCCATCACGGCAAAGGCGAAACAATTACAGGCAAAAGGCGTTGATGTGGTCGGTTTTGGCGCGGGGGAACCTGACTTTGACATCCCCGAAAATGTAAAAAATGCAGCGATTAAGGCAATCAAAGATAATTACAACAAATATACACCAACCGCAGGAGCGCCGGAATTAAAAGAAGCTGTCTGCGAAAAACTTCTAAAGGATAATGGACTAAAATATAGCCCTTCACAGGTTATTGTATCGGCAGGGGCAAAGCAGTCCATCCTTAATATTGTTCTTGTTTTGTGCGATACAGGCGACGAAGCCATTATTCCTGCTCCTTATTGGGTGAGTTATCCAGAAATGGTAATCATGGCGGGGGCTATGCCTGTATTTTTGAAAACCACAGACAAGGAACATTTCAAGATAACGAAAGAATCTCTTGCCAGAGCCATTACGCCACGGTCTAAATTGCTCTTCATGAACAGTCCCAGCAATCCGACTGGCATGGTTTACACAGAGAAAGAACTTAGAGAAATCATCGGTTTTGCTGTAGAAAAAGGACTTTATGTTATCTCTGATGAAATTTACGAAAAGGTCCTTTATGACGGCGTCCGGCATTTCAGTCCTGCCACTTTTAATGATAACTGCTATAAAAAAGTTATTACTGTAAATGGGTTTTCAAAGGTATATGCTATGACAGGCTGGCGTTTAGGATACGCCGCAGGCCCTGAAGAAATTATCAAAGCAGCAACGAATATTCAGGACCACACAACCTCCGGCGCCAACTCTATTGCCCAGAAGGCTGGCGTTGAAGCGCTTAAGGGCAATCAGGATTCAGTAACCCAAATGATTAGCGAATTTGACAAACGAAGGAAGTATATTATTGAACGTCTTAATAATATAAAAAGCGTGTCCTGTTTACTCCCGCAGGGCGCTTTTTACGCCTTCCCAAAGGTGTCTGATTTATACAAAAAGAAGATTGGCGGACAAACAGTGGCAAATTCCTCTGATTTGGTAAATGTTTTACTCGAAAAAGCTCATGTTGCCTTTGTCCCTGGTGCCCCTTTCGGAGCGGATGAATATATCAGGATTTCCTATGCAACTTCTATGGTAAATATTGAAAAGGGGATGGACCGGTTCGAGAAGTTTCTGTGTAGCTAATAATTCAAAATAAAAAGGGTAGGTTGTACAGCCTACCCTTTCTACATCAAATCTGCCTGCTGTTGAGAAAATCCCCATCAGCACAGACTACCTCTATTCAGCCATACACTTTTCACCCTCGTGCTTGCATGCTGACTTGTCTACGTCACCCGCTTTCCTTTTCCAACCCAAAAGTAAATCGGTATATTCTCCGTGTTTCCAGAAGTCGTATGCCTTATGCTGTATGCCTACTTTATCTTCCAGCGCCTTTATTCTCCTCAACCGGCTTGCTTCTCCTTTAATCTGAACAAGCCAACGATCCTGCAAGAAAGCGCCCTTGCCGTATGTGGCTCCATACATAGCTCCATGAGCCATTGCCTTGTATATGGCATTGGTTATATAAACTAGCATTTCAAATGAAGTACGTTCTACATCAGAAACGTTGAACATTCTGCCCTCTCCACCCAACAGGCTAAAGGTATAGTGCCCTGCATAATCGGGCGCAAGGTCATTAGGCATAGGATCCAACATGCCATCGTTATAAAGGTCAGCCACAATCTTCATGGCTTCGCGCCATTTGGCAAAACTGACTTTCACAGCCTCGTCCATTGCTTCCAACTGATCTGCCGCAAATCTGGGTGAATGACAACCCTTACAGGTGTTAATCCAATTCTGCCTGGACTCTTTAAACTGAGGTGCTCCCCTGTCCACAAGCGCAGTGCCCATGTGACTGTTAATCGTGCAAGCTTTTTGTGCGTTATGCTCTCCATCCTTCATATGACAAAATGCACATGTCGGGGTTTTATAGTTTTCTGGCTTCATAGGTTTTGACCAATCCCATGTGTTTTGTTCAGCCTCATAAATCATACCATGATACGATTCCCTGTACATCTCGTACTCATAGTGGTCCAAACCTGTGTGACAGATACCACAGTTGTTGGGTTTTCTTGCCTCTGCAAGAGAAAAATCGTGTCTTGTATGACATCCATCACATCTGTTCTCAGCTATAGCATGACATGTAGCACAGGCCGTCACTTCTGCCTCTGGCTTTGCTATCTGCCATGTAGCTTCCACAGTGCTTACATGAAATGCATACGTATGTGACCCAATTTTACCGCCACGGTGACCTGCCTTTTGTTCGGGATGACACTCGCCACAATGTTGCCAGGAAGGCATATGTAACTGCTGGTGATTATTCCCATGACATTTGTCGCACCCTACAACACCCTTTTCAGTTGATGCATGTTTGCTTTTTTTCCACTGAGCAACGATACCGGGTGTCTGCACTGTATGACACATAACACATTCTTCATGCTTAAATTCTCCAGACACATTCATATTTGGTGTATAATAATGATCAGGATCATACCACCGAATAAGGGGTAAAAAATTAAACAGCTTTCCAAATTTACCTTCGCCAGGAAACACTTCTTCTGGCCGTGTATAGGTTGCCGTTAATCCGCCGGAATAAAGATCTCCGGAATTATCTGGACCTATTTTTGCTCCGGTCAAATCAGAAATAATCTGCTGAATTGTTCTTTTATCTGTTGGATGAGACGCTGTTTCTTCCTTCTTTGCTGCACAACAAGATTTAGCCTCTTTTTGCGCTTCTGTTGTAGAAGTCTCCGCCTTCACCTCTTCTTGTTTGGCAACAACCGCCTTTTCTTCGGCTTGTTGTGATACTGCAGGAGCCTCTGTTTTTTTCACACCAGGCTGTTCACAACCAAGCAGGCAACAACCAAGCAAAGCAAATATGCCCACAGAAATGGTAAATCTTAACCCTACATTCATATCCTCATCCTCCTTTTCAATATTTCTAGCTATTATGTTAAAAACGATTTGCGGTAAGCATTACCACTAACATTATTTTTTCGTTATTTCCACCTTCCAAATTTCAGGTCCTTGCTCGACATACTTCCAGTCTAATTGCCCGGTACGTTCCGCATCAAGTTGATATCTCAACGGTTTTGGATCATGGTCGTTTATCAAAACCATCGTTTCGCCTTTTTTTAGACCATCAAAAGTGTTAAATATTTTTGGGTGTCTTTCTCTAGGTATAATATTTCTTACATCCAATATAACAGGTTGCGTCTTATCCATGATTACTCCTTACTCAATTTCCCCTTCGTTCATCCCACGCTAATAGCCAACACTACCATTCTTTCTACACACTTCATACCTCTTGATGAACCCTCTGGGGCAATTATAATCATATCCCTTTCCATATTAATCTTCTGGTTATCTAATGTGAAAACCCCCTTACCTTCTTTCACATAGAAGATTCCCACACTATTTCCGCCATGCTGAGGGATTTCTTGTCCCGGTTCCATACAAATAAGCGGCATCTTTACCTTCGGTGAGGCAAAAAGAATATTCGGGATGAAGTGTTCCTTATTAAATTTTATCTTTTCCTGTAATTTTATAGGTTCCAATTTTATTTGCTAACCTCGTTCAATTCTTTAACGAATTTATCAACATCCGTGTTATGCATCATGCAAGCAAGGTTTATATCCTCAGTGCCAAAAGAAGGACAATCAAAACAACCCTTCCCAAAATATTTTGCAAAGACAGCTTTTGTTGCAGGATATTTCTTTGTCACTTCTCCCGTACTCATTTTCTTTGTTATGAGAATTTCACCACCCATACTCCCCCCTCCTAATATTTAAAACAGAAACAATATAAGGATTCTTAAAATATTTTCAAAGAAATTATCCCTTATCGCAAAGATTAACCTACCCCTGCCAAGCTAGACTCCTGATCAATAAACTCAACTGGCGCAATATCCTCTATCTTTACAGGCAGACGCACATTTTTTGGAAGCGGGTCAATATATTTTTTTCTATATGCCTTACTCTGCATACGACAAGTGGGGTATCTTTTGCTAAAATCGGGATGTGTCACCATCTTTTCCCATATTTCCCGAATAGGCATTTCACGCACATTCCCGAAATTGATAGGATTAAAATCACAAGGATTAATATCGCCGTATGCAGTCATATAAAATTGTGATTGAGCACCATAGCAACCCACTCCTCTGGGAGAATTAATAATAGACATACAATTTATTCCCATAGGATGTTCCATCTCGTGATATCTCTTAGTGAGGGCAATTAATTGTTTACGATCCTCTGCTGTTAATATTTTTGATGTGTCTTTTAAGAATCTGCCCGACGGTATGCAATCAAAGATAGTAACCTCTGAAAAGCCTTGCTCCTGAGCAATCTTTAAAAGCTTTTCAACTCTTCCAGTTTTAATACTTTCGCTTGTAGCATAAGTAGAAATTCCTGTTAAAATTCCAGCCTTTCTGCAACGTTCAGCCCCTTCAAATGCTTTTTGATAACAACCAGGCACTGCCCTAAATTCATTGTGCAACTCAGGCTCACTGCTATCTATCGAGATATTTAATGAAAACAATCCTGCTTTGGCTAGTTTCTTAACGTTTTCTTCTGTCAGGAGTAATCCATTTGTAAATATCATTGGAATAGCTTTGGTTTTATCTACATAATTAATTAGATCGTAGAGTTCTTCACGAAGCATTGGCTCTCCACCTACATAAATAATAAGGCTTGCGCCGAGGTCTAGCGCCCCATCAACTACTGTTTTTATTTCCCCTACCGTTAGTTCTTTTTTGCTGGGGTCTATAAACAGGTCAGCACTGCAGTGGATACATTGACACTGGCATTTGTGAGTTATAGCCAGATTTGCCGTAACAGGAAATGCCATCTTATATAACATCATCCTCAGCTTTCTTTCTAAGAATCGCATCCCTGCTTGGCTAGGGAATGGAGGATTATAAAGGTTATACACATGCATACCGTTAAGTTTAGCAATCACCTTTAGGGAATTAATCTTATTAAAAAACTGCTCTACATAAGGCTGTAACATCTTGCCCAACACTCCCCCTGCCTTACCAACAACCTTACCGCCGATTATCTCAGTATCAATATGTAAAAAATCAAATGACGACATCTTTCTCCTCCATACCATTACGACATCTTGGTGAGCTTGAGATTTTTTTCTATCTCGCACAAAATATCATTTGCGACTTCGATGGCTTTCAAACCCTCTTCCCCTGAAACTACAGGCTCTTTGTGATTCTCAATACAATCTACAAAAGATTCAAGCTCTTTTTTAAGAGGCTCATAATCATCTATTCTCATGTGTTCCATTTTTAACAAATTACCGAATACATAACCTTTTAAATCTGCAATAGTAGAAATATCCATTTCTGATATGTTTAACGATTTTAAAGTTAGTTTAGGTGATTTTTTATATAATAAAGCATCTTTTTTCTGATAATCAATAGAAATATACGAATCTTCCGAAAACAATCTCATTTTACGCATCGGAGCGAGAGAAACCCGACTTGCTGTTATATTTGCTACGCATCCGTTCTCAAACTGAATACGTACATTAGCAATATCCTCTTTATCAGAAATAACATTCACTCCCACGGCATCAAATTTTTTTACCTTAGAACCTGTTACATGCAATATAATATCTATATCATGTATCATCAAATCCAGAACTACACCAATATCTGCAGAACGAAAAGTAAAAGGGCTTAAGCGATGACACTCAATAAACCTTGGGTTAATGGAAAGTTTTTTAATTGCAACTATTGCGGGATTAAATCGTTCAATATAGCCCGCCTGAAGAACTACTCCTTTTGCTTTGCCAATACCTATTAATTCCCTCGCCTCAGTTATCGTCCCCGTCATAGGCTTTTCAATCATGACGTGAACTCCATGTTGAAGAAAGTCCTTTGCGATGGCGTAATGCGATTTTGTTGGCACTGCTATGCTTACAGCTTCAGTGTTGCCAATTACGTCCTTATAGTTTGAGAAATAACAGGTATTATATTGTTGGGCAATCTTCTCAGCCTGTTTATTGTTTGTATCAACTATCCCAACTAATTCTACTCTGGGTAATTCTGCATAAACCCTTGCGTGTTCCTTCCCCAGATGCCCAACACCAATCACAGCAACCTTTAATCTAGGCATGTTTAATTCGCCGTTACCGCTGAATACCGAAAGGATTCCCGATACCTTCCCAATTTACCCTTATCCATATTCCTCAAAAAAGTAATAAGATGCTTAACCTCTGGGGAAAATTTCTTTTGCCTTTCTAATTCTTCCAGCGTCTCGTTCCTATTTAACTCACTGGAACGGAACAGCAACCGAAATGCATTTTTTATTTCGTCAATTTGCTCTTTTGAAAACCCTTCTCTTTCCAACCCAACAACATTCACTTGCCGTATTTTTGCAGGATGACCTTCTATAATCATGTAAGGTGGAACATCCTGTACAATCCTGGTATGGCCTCCAATATATGCATACCGTCCAATTGTTACAAAAGGTTGAACACCCACAAGTCCCATTAATTTTGCTCCTCTTTCTATCATTATATGCCCGCCTAATAAGACCCCATTTGCCAAAAGAACATTGTCTTCTATAACACAATCATGGGCAATATGCGAACATGCCATAAAGAAATTATTGTCGCCTATTACTGTCTTCCCGCCACCGCCTGCCGTACCTATATTGATAGTCACACATTCCCTAACAACATTGTTATCTCCTAATATAAGCGATGTACACTCACCATTGTATTTAAGGTCTTGTGGTTCGGCGCCCAAAACTGAATTAGGGAAAACAACATTGTTTTTTCCTAAAGTCGTATTCCCGGTTATAGTAACGTGATTCTTTATAATAGTCCCATTACCAATTGTAACATTTGCGTCTATAATCGAATAAGGACCGATTTCAACTTCTTCATCTAAAATAGCGTCAGGATGCACTATAGCTGTTCTATGAATTTTCATAACATTTCCTCTTTCACTTGCACATTCCCAATGCTTGTCAAAAACCTCACTTTAACAGCTCAATTATAAGAATTATGCAACCCTTGCTATTTTTTCAGCCAACTGAACGTTCAGGGTATGACCAGATCTGTTTGCGATAATACGTCCTTGAATTAATACATTAGCGAGATAAAGGTCACCCACGAGGTCTAAAATTTTGTGTCTTACAAATTCGTCAGGGAATCGTAATTCCGCAGATTTCATAGAAATCGGCTTCGTCATTTTCCCATCTTCATGCACAATAATGCTATTGTCATCCGTAATCCCTTTTCCTAGTCCTAGTCTCTTAAATTCTTCAATATAAGTACTCAGTCCAAATGTTCTTGCAGGTGCAATTTCTCTACAAAAATTATCTTCAGTAAATTCAATATCGTAAGTTTGCTTCTTTATAAATGAACCATTAAAATCAAGCGTATAAGAAAATATCAATCCTTTGTGATAAGGCACTGCCATGATACTTGCATTCCCACTGCTGACCACAATAGGTGTCTTTACAGTAAAAATCTTCTTTCCCCCACCAAGCTCAACAGTTCCCACTCTCTTGAGAAGCTCCAAAAACAGTTTAGAACTTCCATCTACTGCTGGAATTTCTCGACCATTTATTTCAATCTCGATATTATCTATTCCCAACCCTGCCAATGCTGCCATCAGATGTTCAACACATTCTACCTCAGCCTCTTCGTTCTTCAAAAATATACGCTTATAATTACTTGATAATGAACTAATATTGGCAGGTATCCTCGGCCGATTTGGTAAATCCACACGAATAAAACATATACCCGTGTCTATAGGCGACGGTTTAAAACGGAGCTTTGTGCATTCTCCCCCAAACATCCCGATGCCGGAGCATTCGGCTTCTTGCCTAATTGTCTTTTGTGTGCAATCCACAAGCTATTTTCCCTTGTTTACTTCTGAATATTTTTTGTTTAGGTTATCAAGCACCTGATTTGTAATATCAACCGAATCGGAGTGATATAAAACAGTTTTTATCCCAACTTTAAATTGTAATTCAGCAATTCCGCCGCTTTGTAGTTCAGGCTCCTCCTTTTTAATAATCAAATCATATTGCTCACGTTTGCCTATATCTTCTATTTCTTTACAAACTTCTGTATAAAGTTTTTCAAAATAATCTTTATATTTTTTCGCTAAATTCTTTTCTGCAAACTTTGCATAGGATTCCAGTTCTATATTCTTCTTTTCAAAATCTTCCTCTTCTTTCTTTCTAACCTCGCTACCTAAGTCTAACAATTGTATTTTTTCATTCAAACCAACAAGCTCTTTCTTTTTATCAGCGATAATTTTTTGATATTGCTTTTCCTGCTCTTTTAATTGCATATCAAACGTCTTTCTTTTTTCATACTTCTCAAACACTGTATTTAAATCAACCACACCTATTTTCAAACTCCTTGAAGCCGAACTGGCAACTCCCGGCTCTTTCGCCTGTGTTTCATTTAAAGAAAACAAACACAAACATGCAAAACCTGCGAGAACACTAAGCACAACATTTGTTTTTTTACTGCGATTTTCAAACGATTTTTCCAATTTCATAATTAAAAGCTACTGCCTCCTCCGAAATTAAATGAAAATGCCTCTATTTTGTCCCCGTCCTCTTTTATAACAGGAACACCATAATCAATTGATATAGTAGACCGTCCAAGAAACGGTATATTCAACCTTAAACCAACACCTGTAGATAACCTAAAATGGTCAAAATTAATATCGCCGACTGTTTCATCCGCCTTTCCACTATCAATAAAAACTGCCGCACGAATAATATCCTTATATACAGGAATAAGGTATTCCGTATTCATTAACAACAATATGTCTCCACCAATCTGATCGCCTGTTTTCTCATCAACAGGTGAAACACCCCTGTAATTAAATCCTCTAATTGTACCATAGCCACCCGCATAAAATCTTTCAAATATGGGAACATCTTCGCTTGTAGTTGATTGAACTATGCCAAATGAACCTCCATAAGAAATGACGTGTTTCCCCCATCTTGGAAGTTCAAATAGCGTGCTATATTTTGTTGTGCGCAATTTATATTTTACCATATCTACATCTATGCCAGAATACTCTATGGAAGAATCTCCTTCGTATCCCCTTGTTGGCATATATATATTATCGCTTCTGTTCATACTTGTAGATAATGTTATACCAGATTTCAAATAACTCCCTTCAGCATCAAGGACATCTTGTGGGGTATCTTTCTCATCAAGTTGTCTTTCAATATCAATATATTCAAATGCTGGACTAAGTTTCACAAAAAAATCCCTTTGAATCTCTCTTCCAACAGAAACGTTTGAACCCATAGTTTGTTGTTGATACTCCCTATACCATCTTAGATAATCAAATATACTCACGCCGGCACTGTATGGAGAATCGAACACGGAAGGATTGGTTAAGGATAACATGATTTCTGTTCTTTCGAAGCCGGGGCTGAACCGTAAAGTCAATATTTCACCTGCTCCACGGAAGGCGTTGCCTTCTAAAAAATCATTCCAGCTTTTTGGCAAGTCAAAAACATCAAAATTCCTGTCAGTATAAGAAATATCGCCAAACGCCCCAACGTTAGCACCGTATCCGCCACCAAACCGCAACATTCCAGTTCTTCCCTCTTTTACATCCACTACTACATTTTGTTCGTTAGGTTCCGATCCCGGTTCGAAATTAACCCCCGCTGGTGCGCCTGATTCCATATCAAAATAACCTGTGTTTGTAAGCCGCCGCTGGCTATCGCGTATTTTTTCTGTATCCAATCTTTCGCCTGGATAAAATGTTAACTGGCGACGAATAACATTATCTCTCGTTTTATCGTTTCCTGTTATTTTAATCTTTTCGATGTAATATCTTTCTCTCTCTTCAATATTAAAAGAGACGTTTACTTTAGCGCCTTCAGGACTAAAGGTATGTTTTTCTTTAACCTGAGAGGCAATATATCCCTGCTCTCCATAAACCATACGTATCTGGTATGTATCCTTTTCGACAGCATCCAAAAAGAACGGACCTCCTTCTTTCAATTTTAATTTCTCTTTCAATTCCTCTTCGGTAAACAGAGATACTCCATTAATCTGTAAACTTTCCACATAATACCTCTCACCCTCTTTTATATGAACAACTAAGTACATCTCGGTATTGTCATCACTGTACGTTATCTCCCAACCAATATCCACATCCAACCATCCGTTATTCATATAAAATTCCTTTACCTTATCAATATCTGATTCAAACTTTTTTTGTTCAAACCTGCCCGGGAAAATTAAAGTCGGGAAGTGCTTCTGCCGGGTTTCCATTTGTTTCAGAAGTTTTCTTCGCTTGAAACCCGTGTTCCCCTCAAATTCTATCTTCGCAATGCGAATCTTTGGACCTTCATCAATGTTGAAAATCACTGTTGTCTTCCCATCCGCTGCTTTAGTCTCCGCATGCACCTGCACCTGATGATAACACTTTTTAACGTAAAGTTCCTTAATTTTGTCTTCGTCCAATCTTAGAAGATATTGCTTTAAATAATCTCCCTGTTTTATCTCGATTACCTTCTGTAGTCTCTTTGTCTTAATCTTCTTGTTGCCCTGAAACTGTATCTCGTCAATCACAACACGTTCAGTAACAAGAAATATAAGATTTAGACCGCCTGTTACCTCTTTTACTTCCACTTCTATATTGTCAAAGAACCCCAACGACCAAATAGCATCTACATCCTGACTTACAACCTGGGGATCATAAGGATCCCCTTCTTTCACTCGGATGCCGCTTTTTATCGCAGTTGTACTAATTCGCTGATTTCCCTGTATTTCAATCTTTTTAATAATCTGCGTTATCTTTTTCTCTTGGGTTTCAGCACAAAGAACTCTTGCACACCCAAAATACAAGGTTATAACAAGCACTACTATTATACTCGCTGCCTGTAATAATACCTTGTTTGGTTTCATTTATTGCTCGCAGATGCTAAACTCTCAAAACGCATAAATTGTGAGAGAAATGTCAATTTTATTACTCCTACTGGTCCATTACGCTGTTTTGCAATGATAAGTTCTGCTGTTCCATCCTTAATATCAGGATTATAATAATCCTCCCGATGGAGAAGAATGACAACGTCTGCATCTTGCTCGATTGATCCCGATTCTCGCAAATCTGACATTCTTGGCCTGTGTCCTTCTCTTGACTCTACAGATCTGTTTAATTGTGAAACAACAATTACCGGGATTGATAATTCTCTGGCAAGCGATTTCAAGCCACGTGAAATTATTGAAACCTGCTGTTCACGACTATCGGCACGCGGAGATTCCATTAATTGTAAATAATCTACCACAATCAATTGAACATCATATTGTGATTTCAACCTACGAGCTTTTGCCCGTAATTCCAACACGGTAAGGCCGGGAGTATCGTCTATAAAGATCGGGGCTTCAGAAAGAGATCCCAGTCCATATGAAAGATCACTCCAGTGTTTATCTTCTAAAAAACCTTTTCTTAGTTTAAAAGCGTCTATTCGGGCATGTGAACAAAGCATGTTTTGTGCCACCTGTTGTTTTGCCATTTCCATGGAAAAAATTACTACAGGTTTCTTCTCTACCACGCCAACATGTTCGGTAATATTTAACACGAGACTCGTCTTCCCCATACTCGGTCTTGCCGCAACAATTATGAGTTCTGATTCTTGCAACCCGCAGGTAAGATCATCCAAATCATAAAAACCTGTAGACAGCCCAGTTAATCTACTTTGTCGGTCATGAAGATCTTCTATACGACTAAACGTTTCTTTAAGTATTACATTTAACTTCGTAGAAAAGTTGTCAAACTTCTTTTGGGTAATATCAAAGATTGCTCTTTCTGAAGTATCCAGTAATTGTTCAGTATCGGTGGATTGATCAAATGCTAGTTTTTGTATATTTGCCGACGTCTCGATCAGATTTCTTTTAATTGCTTTATCACGTACTATATTTGCATAATACTCTACATTTCCTACGGTAGGAACAGATTCCTCCAGTTCCAACAAATATTCGACACCACCAACTTTTTCAAGCAATAAACGTTTTTTTAATTCTTCCCTGAGAACAACCAAATCAACTGCTTGTCCTTTATCATGGATTTCTACTATGGTGTGAAATAATTCCTGATGTGCCGTTCTATAAAAACTATTCTTATTGAGAATTGGTATAACTTGATTGATAACATCGTTGTCCAGCAACATTGCGCCCAAAACACTCATTTCAGCCTCAACGCTCTGAGGCAAAGTACGTTCAAGTATAGACTCGCTAACCATCGGTCACTTCCTTGAATAAACTAAGCCTTCTCAGGCTGATCTACATCCTCTTTGACAACCCATACCTTACACTTCGTCTTCATTTCAAAATTCAAAGCTATAGTGACATCAAATACACCACAGACTTTTATTGGGTTGTCTAATTTTACCATTTCTTTATCCACAGGATAACCCTCTTTTGCCAGTGCTTCGGCAACTTGCGCTGGCGTGACAGAGCCAAAGAGTTTTCCTTCTTCATTTGCTCTTGCGGGAATTGTACATGAAACTGCAGAAATTTTATCCAAAACTCCCTGTAACCGCTCTCTTTCTTCTTTTAATTGCAACTCCACTTTTATCTTTTCTTTTTCTATCAGCTTCAAATTGGCTGCAGAAACATGAGTCGCTAATCCTCTAGGTAATAAATAATTTCTTGCATATCCTTCCTTTACTTTCACAACATCGCCAATTCTACCCAGTTTATCTACATTTTTCTTTAATAATAATTCCATATATATCTCCTAAACCACGTAAGGAAGCAACGCCATAAATCTTGCCCTTTTGATTGAAATCTTCACTGAATGTTGGTGACGGGCGCAGTTTCCAGAGCGTTTTCTCGAAAAAAGCTTTCCCTGGGCAGTTGTAAGTTTTGGTAAATATTGGGTATCTTTGTAATCTACCTCTTGTACTCCCATTCTACAAAATCGGCACTTACTTGTTTTATTAAACTTCCTTCTACTCATACCTTTGTCCTTATAAAAAATTATTACAAATAACCCCCTGTCAAAATCACACGGCAAGGGCTAAAACGGTATTTCTTCATTATTAATATCAAGATTAACATCTTCGGGAATTGCCTCCTGTGTTTTGCCCTCTTTCGTTGCCGTTCCTTCGGCTTGACGCTTGGCTAATCCTCCAATGAATTGAAAATTATCGGCAACAACACGGAGTGTGCTACGCTTTTGTCCTTCCTTAGTTTCCCATTGATTAAATTGCAGCCGTCCTTCAATAAAAATAGGGCTCCCCTTGCTAAAGTACTCACCTACTATTTCAGCCCTGCGTCCAAAAATATTAATGTCAACATAACAAACTTCTTCCTTTTGCTCTCCTGTCTTCGCAGTCCATGCCCTATTAATTGCAATTCCAAAGCTTGCTACTGCCAAACCTGCCGGGGTGTATCTTAATTCCGGATCCCGAGTGAGATTCCCCATAAGAAATACTTTATTAAGACTTGCCATACCTTACTCCTTTAAAAAGCCTTTTACAACAACTATTTTATTGGTACCTTTACAAGCGTTTGTATTTAATTCTAAATAAACGCTTACATTTATAAGTACGGCCTGCGTCTTGGTTGTCTTATGCTTTATCCACAATATTGGCGGACGCAATCTCTTCTTCCAACAAATCCACATTTACTATTTCAGGAATTATACCAACTTCCTTTCCCACCGCTGATTCAACAGTGCCTATTTGAGATAAATCTTCAATTTTATCGTCTTTCACAATTAAAGAACGTATAATAGAATCGGAAAGCTGGAAATCCCTTTTAATCATTGCAATAGCTGTATTTTTAGCATTAAAATGTATCAATAGGTAAGTCCCTCGTTTATGCCCTTTAATCTTATACGCCAATTTCTTTTCTCCCCACTTTTCTGTTTTTAATATCTCAGCCCCATTCTTTTGTAGGATATTGTGTATTTCTTTGACTACGTTATCCCACTCCATACTAGCGCGTGCATTATCAATTAAAAACAACCCTTCGTACATCCTCAAATTCTCTTCCTCCTAATTTTGACATTCATAATTAAAAAACTATTTATACATAAACAATATTTGTAATAAAGGATATTTTAATTAAATGTATTCATACATGCCTCTATCCCCTCAGAAATCCATACCTTCAATACCTGACAAGCTCTTTCCGAAACCTCCGTTATCACACCTTCCTCTTCTTTCGAAAACACAGAAAGTACATAATCGGTAGGTTCTCCTATTGGAGGTCTCCCTATTCCAATTCTTAATCGAGAGAAATTTGCGGAGGCAAGACAAGAGGCTATAGACTCTAAGCCCCGATGTCCACCACAGCCGCTATTACTTCTAATACGTATTTTCCCTAAAGGCAAATCCAAATCATCACATATAACTATTAAATTCTGCAGATCACATTTATACATATCCATAGCTTCCTTCACGGCAAATCCACTCAGATTCATAAATGTCTGCGGTTTTAATAATATAATTTCTTCATCCTTTATTAACGTTTTACAAAATAAAGACTTGAATTTTTTTTGATTACATTCTATTTCAAGTTGTTGTGCAACCCTGTCAATTACCACAAAACCTAAATTATGTCTCGTTTTTAAATACTTTTCGCCAGGATTGCCAAGACCAACAATAATCTTCATTACTTACGTGCCAAGTTAAGCCTTCTTTTCTGCAGGCTTTGCTCCACCTTCTCCCTCCTCTACTTCTTCTCCTTCTTTTGGCTTCTTGGTAATAACTTCAGGTTCGGCTAATATTTCCTCTTCGGCTACAACTTTTTCCTCCACAATATGATGGATAGACGCAATAACCGCTTCGGCATCCGATATGTACTGAATACCTTCCAAGACAGGCAATTCTTTAACGTGGATTGACTTACCCATGCCTAATTCCGATATGCTTACTTTTATTTTTTCTGGTATAGCGGTTGGGAGGCATTCTATTTCTACGTCCTTCATAACGTGAGTTAATACGCCACCCTCCTTTACTCCGATAGACTCGCCATGCAATTCAACTGGAACTCGTAATTTAACTCTTTCATTTAAATCAACCCGCGAAAAATCCACGTGAAGCACACGATCTACAAGGTTATCGTATTGAACTTCCTTTATAAGCGCAGACTCTTTCTTATTGTCAAATGTTAAATAGAGCATCCGAGCCCTTGCATTCAGTATACGTACAAAATCATCTTCTCGCAAACAAAGCATAACATTGTCCTGCTTATGACCATATAAAACAGCAGGAATTTTCCCATCGTCCCTCAACTTTTTAACTGCTTTACTTCCCTTTGTCGTTCTTTTTTCGGTTTTTAATTCTAAAATTTTCATCTATCCTACTCCAAAAAACATAAAATTATTAAACAAACAAGGAACTCACAGACTCATGACGGTGAATTCTCATAATCGCATCCCCTAAAAGCCCTGAAATAGATAACACCTTAATTTTATTGCCAAACCCTTTTGTCTTCTCATTAAGCGGTATTGTGTCGGTCACTACAATTTCTTTAATCGGTGCAGCAGTCAACTTTTCTACAGCAGCTCCACAAAATACAGGATGAGTAGCTCCTACATAAATATCTTTTGCGCCCTTCTCCTTCAGCACATTTGCCGCTTGAGCAATTGACCCTCCAGTAGCAATTAAATCATCAATCATTACTACGTTTTTATTGGTTACGTCTCCTATTACAAATCCGATTTCTGTTTCCTCAGGACCCACTCTCCGCTTATCAACAATTGCCATCTTTACTCCCAATTTCTTGGAATAATTTCTAGCTAACTTTATACCTCCAACATCAGGAGTCACCACAACCAGATCTTCCGATTTCAATCTTTCAAAATATTTTGAAAGTACCGGAAAAGCAAACAAATGGTCTACGGGAATATCAAAAAATCCCTGTATTTGAGCCGCGTGTAAATCAACTGTAAGCACACGGTCGGCGCCTGCTTCGGTGATAAGATTTGCCACTAATTTTGCCGTAATCGGTACGCGACCTTCGTCTTTTCTGTCTTTTCTCGCATAGCCATAATACGGCAGTACCGCTGTAATACGCGCGGCTGATGCTCTCTTAAGACAATCTATAAATATAAGCAGTTCAGCCAAATTTTCATTTACCGGAGAACATGTAGGTTGTACCAAAAACACATCGGCACCGCGAACATCCTCATTTACCTTAAGATCAATTTCTCCATCGGGAAAGCGACCTACATAAGCATTTCCAAACTGAATAGACAAATGCTCGCAAATTTTCTTTGCAAGCGCAGGATTCGCATTTCCTGAAAATATCTTTAAATGGTCAATTTCTTCCAGTCTTCTTTTCTTATCCATTTTATCCTTCTATCTTAGAAAAAAACCCTGTGTTCTCCACCATATTTTTAACTTCTGTGCAATCCGCTATCTTTGTGCCAGCCTTCAAATACACAAAAGGTCCAATACTGCATTGTTGTCCAATATCTACATTTTTACAGATATATGTAAAAGGATACACCTTTGTTCCTTCGCCAATCTCAACATGATTTTCAATAAACGTATTAGGCGGATTCACTATAGTCACGCCCTTATCCATAAAGGAACGCATTATTTCATCGCGTTTTAATTGATTGGCTACAGCTAACTCCTCCTGAGTATTTATCCCTAACACCTCAATAGGGTTTTCACTCGCAAGCCCTTCAATTTTTTTTCCTTTACTGTAAAAAATAGAAATAATATCAGTTAAATAAAATTCTCCTTTTTTATTATGAGGGGCAATTTCATCCAAACCCTCGAAGAGGGATGTTGTTTTAAACACATATATACCGACATTGATTTCTTTAATTTTTAACTCATTTACATTCGCTTCGTTTTCTTCTACAATTCCTTTTATGCATCCACGAACATCCCTGGAAATTCGCCCGTATCCTTGGGGTTTATCCAAACAAGCTGTCAGTAATGTTACATCCGAATTAGTCTCAGCATTTATATCAATCAACTTTTCCAATGTCTGCGGTTTAACAAGAGGGGTATCTCCATTTAATACCATGATAACATCTGTTGCACCCGAAAGAAGATGTTGTGCAGACTGGACGGCGTGCGCCGTTCCCAATTGCTTTTGCTGTTCTACAATTTCTACCGACATCCCCCTGATACAATCTTTTACCGCCTCTTTTCTATCACCTACAACTACAATTATTTTTGAAATTCCCGCCTTTTGCACAGCCTCAATAACACATTCCAAAAGACTCGTTCCACATACCTCGTGCATCATCT
>JAHFOX010000102.1 GCA_023261445.1 Planctomycetota bacterium | reverse complement strand
TAAATCACTGTCATAGGCATAGATTTCTATAATATCTGTGTCTTCAATTGGCTCAACATATACCTGTCTTCTTTGGAGAAACGCAGTAAATATGCCAGGATCGGCAAAATCATCTGCCCTTAGTCTTTCGGGTTTGAATTTCTTTCTGAAAAGCAAAGAAATAATCTTATTAATAACAGTCTGCCTCTCTTTTAAACCGAGCTTATCAATAACCTTTTCCATGACTATGCCGGACATTACTACTTCAGACTGCGTTACAACCGCTGTCGGCACAATGCTATCATATTCGCTATAACGCTGTGGAAATTGTGTTATGAGCAACGCTGTATCATCTTTGCTCTCTACCTTAACCCGGCTGACAGCTTCATACACTGGTGTCATTATGCCGCAAGCAATAACAGTGATAATGATTGTAGTAGCGAGGACTATAAGAAAAAGGTACCTTCTCCTAAGCAGGATATTAATTAGTATTCTAAATTCCATGTTATAATTATCCGATTAAGTGCGTAGATATAAATGATCTTCTGAGAGCATCTAATTATGCTTGTTTAAAAGCAGTACCCTTTTCAAATCTCATCGTTATTCAATTTTTTTAATATTAAAACAGCGTTATTTCCACCAAATCCAAAGGAGTTTGATAAGGAAACATTTATGTCTGCTTTTCTGGCTTTGTTCGGCACGTAATCAAGGTCACACTTGGGGTCTGGTTCCTCATAATTTATAGTGGGCGGAATTATGGATTTATTAAGTGACAGGGCACATGTTATAAGTTCTATGGCGCCTGACGCCCCCAGTGTGTGCCCAAGCATTGATTTTGTAGAACTAATCGGAATAGAGTAGGCTTTATCCCCAAAAACCTTTTTTATCGCATCCGTTTCCACGCTATCGTTTATTGCTGTAGCTGTCCCGTGGGCGTTAATATAATCCACATCTTCTTTGGAAACCTGCGCATCCTTCAAAGCATTCTCAATAGCCTTTACCTCGCCGTCAATGTGAGGGAAAGTCAAATGATATGCATCATTAGTTGAACCGTAACCAATAATTTCACCGTAAATACATGCATTCCTTTCCTTAGCGCTTTCAAGCTCCTCAAGCATCAGCACGCCTGCCCCTTCTGCCACAACAAGTCCATCTCTATTTTTGCTGAATGGTTTACATGCCTTTTGTGGAGAATCATTTTGACGTGACAGTACCCTTAATTTGCACCATGCGGCAAAAAATACTGGCGAAAGGGTTGCATCTGCACCACCTGTTACCATCGCTTTAGCATATCCATCCCTGATTATCTTATATGCCTCACCTATTGCATTGGCGCCAGATGCGCATGCAGTAGTTACTGTGTAATTGGGACCCATAAAGCCAAAATGCCTTGCTATATGGCACGCCCCGGAATTATACATAACTTTAGGTATTGAAATAGGGTCAACAAACTTAAAACCTCTGGTAAATAGGTCCTCAGCCGCTTTTTCGTGGGAATATATACCTCCAACACTTGTGCCAAGCACTACACCAATATCGTACCGCCCACCCTTTTTAACATCTATTTTACTATCATTGACTGCCTCGTAAGCTGAAGCAAGAGCAAACTGCGAAAACCTGTCTAATCTGTCCATCTTGTCATCTGTAAAAAAGCCTTCGGGACGGAAGTTAGTAATTTCTCCTGCTATTTTTACGGGAAAATCTTCTATGCTAAATCTTGTAATATTTTTAACACCCGATTGGCCATTAACTATTGCATTCCAAAAATCCTTTATGCAATTGCCAAGTGGCGTAATCACACCCATCCCCGTTACGACAACCCTTTTTCTCATCTGTAATCCTTAACATATTTTTTTACCACTTTTACTGCACCAGAAAAATTACCTATATCCACGATTTCTTCGTCAGGAATACTTATATTAAACTCCTGTTCAAGAGCAGATAGGATGCTAAGCGCCGATAATGAATCTCCACCAAGGTCAGCAAGGGTAGACTCCCTTTTTATTTCTGTACCTTTTCCTTTTACTTTCAAAATTCTTTCTATAAGTTCCTTTACTTTCTGCTCAATCTCATCAAATTTTTCTTCCATAACCCTCACCTTGCCAACCTTCTCATTCTTAACCGGGAGACACTCATTAAACCTAGTTACATGACAAAACAGAGCTATGCTCTTATTAAAAAACATCATTGACACAAACTATGCACATCAAATACAAGGGCACGGTTATGAAAACAAAGTTTTCCACTTAATTCTTGTTGTATAGAGATTAAGTTTAAAAATCGCAAGACACTCTTTAAATTTGTAGTTATTTTGGGGAAATGTAACAATGAAGATGATAACAATATTCAGCCTCATCACCAATTAACTGAACATCTCTTGAAAAATATATCACAAATAACCAATCCCTATATGACACAAAAACACGATTCGCCGGGACATTGAACTATCTTTCAAGGAATTAAAAACCACGGACAACTTTGGAATTTTACCCTGATGGATTCCGCATGCGACAAACTTAGAAAAGTTCGCGAATCGAATCCAAAAACTTTTACGAAAGAATTATCGGTTTAATTTTACCAAAACCAATCCCCAATGGATCAAAAAGTACAGTTACAAAGTGTGACTAAAAAAGGCCTTCTTCTGCTTCAGTAGCTTCCTCGTCTTCTTTTACCTTTTCTTTTTCCTTTGCCTTTGCCTTAGATTGTTGAGCCTCTTCCGCTGTCACAAATCCATCTCCATTTTTATCTACTTGTTGGAATTTTTTTGATACCCTTTCCTCCGCCCTTTTTTCAGCAAATGCGACAACTTCCTCCTTGGACAATACTCCATTACCATCAGTGTCGGCATTGAGTGCCATCTTCTGTGACTTTTCCCCCTTTAGCTCGTCCTTAGTTAAAGATGCATCTCCGTTGACATCCAGCTTCTGGAATGCCTCTTCGGTCTTCTTATCAGCTTTCTTTTTAGCACAAGCTATAATCTCATCTTTAGACAGTTTCCCATCCTTATCAACATCAACAGCAGCAAGTTTGGGTGGTAATTCTTTAGCGTTAACAACATTTGTAGTAACAAAGAAAAGCGAACATAAAATCGTAACAGATGTCCCTATAACTTTCATTTTTTTCTCCTATGTTTTATTTCTATTTTATCAGAACAATGGTTAATTTTAAATTTTTTCAACATTGTAAATATCTTTTTTCGCCACTAATTGGAACATAGACAAACCCAATATCTTAATCTTTCTCTCAACATACCTCCCTAAGCATATAGTTCAAATATGAATTCTTTTACGCACCTCCCTGACATAAAAAATAATAAGTGAATTTTATTTCTGGATTACGATAGGCACATTAGACGATCCTTTATCAGCGCTGCTTTCTCCCTGAAACACATCTTCGACACGTGGAGCCAATACAATACCCTGTTCCGACCATATAATAGGCCGAATAATATTCTCAAAATGCTGGAAGAATCGGTCAACATGAGCAATAAGTGTCCGTGGAACATAAACAACATCACCCGTTTGTAATAATATATTTTGGGATACTTTCCCTTTCTCTAATGCCTTTTTCAAATCAAGGGTTCTTACATCCGGTTTTTCAGGCCCCCCTCTGATTAGCAAGACACTACTACCCTTCCCATCAAGAGTAAACCCACCAGCATTTGAAATCGCTTCAAGTACAGTTGTCGGCGGGTCTATCTGGTATACTCCCGGGCGATGTACCTCTCCTAAGACAAATATTTTTTGCCCTTTAAATGATGTAACCTCTACACTTACCTCCGGATTTACTAAATAATTCGAAAGCGCCTCTTTAATTTTTTCATTAATTTGATATACGCTCACCCCTTTAGTCTGTATTTCACCAATAAGAGGAAGGGTATTTTTACCCTCTGGCGGAATCGTTATCCTTCTGTTTAAATCATCATGTCTGTATACCTTTATTTCTATCTCATCACCAATACCTAGTATGAATTCAGACACAACCACTTTATTTTCCTTATTTGCATCAGAAGGTTCTGCACCAGTATCGTCTTTTGTTACTTTCTGGTTCGCGGTATCAGAAAGCTTTGCGACAGTATCTTCCTTAGCAGGCTTTTTGATTATAGCACAGGAAAGTATTATTAAAAATGTTAAACAAATAATGGATACTCGTTTCATTCGGCAGTCACCAACAATATTAAAAAAAGAGGATAATTTTTCGCAAATTTATCCTCCACGTCCCTACCCCTTAGAAAAACATTTACATCACTTGACAATAATGTTATTTTATCAATAAATTACAATTTGTTTTTATTCTTTTCTCTTCTCCACAATTACACAAAATAAATAATTCAAAATCATTTATAGTTAATATCTTATGACATGTTACAAGCAAATGCAAGTTTTTTCCCAATCTCGTAACTTTTATAAAATGGCACATTTAGCTGTTTTTCAAATGTAGCATTTTATTAACTAGCAACTTGTTTCAATTTTAAAATGTAACACTATTACTAAAAATTCCATTGATAATTAACCTCTTTTCTGATACACGCCAAATGAGTTTCTAATCCCTGCGCTAAATCACAAAGGAGGTAAAGTATATTACAGTATATAATAAAGATTTCCAGAAGACCACACGCTTTATATCGATTAACAGGGTTAGCTGTAGAACAATTTAAAGCATTATCTGTAAAACTACAACCTCTTTGGAATAAAGCAGAGAAACAATCTGAGTACCTTTGTGAGTAATTATACGCCCATTCTCCTTGATTTCACTAACATCTGATGGGTTTTCGTCCAAACACTAATTAATTCCATTCATGATATCATTATACCACAAGAAAATTCAATCTATAGCTTATCTACTACAGCCACTGACTTGTCTAATCAATTATTAACACAGAGCCCTCACAAATGTTTTTGGGCATATCATATTTATTCTCCTCCCAAAACAGTTGATTTAATAGTTTAAAATAACATATACTTATAATATCTCAATATTAATAACCAAAACTCAAACAAGTCTTACAGGAGTTATACTTTGGTAAAACTACGGAATGGTGAACAGGTTTTCAGGAGCGTTTGCAGAATTTGTCATGGTGGATGCGGGGTTTTAGTTTATGTTAAAGACGGCAAGGTTGTGAGAGTCAAAGGCGACCCGGCTTCACCAATGAATAAAGGCTGGATGTGTGTTAAGGGAGTTACAACTCCTGAGATTGCAAACCATCCCGACCGTCTTCGTAAGCCACTACGTCGAAAGGGCAAGAGGGGAAGTGGACAATGGGAAAGTATCTCATGGGACGAATCGCTGAGTGAAATTACCTCTCAACTGGATAAATTCCGCAAAGAATTCGGGCCCGAATCCATTGCCCTGGGACAGGGAACCGGACGGCATCACTATATGCATGTTGTGAGGTTTGCAAATGCCCTTGGAACGCCGAACTGGTATGAACCGGGTCTTGCCCAATGTTTCATTCCCAGGATTACGGTGAGTAATCTAACCTATGGTGGGTTTGTGGTAGGTGATTATTATGGCGAGGTCTCCCCTAAATGTATTCTGTTTTGGGGACACAACCCGCTGGTGTCTGGACCGGATGGCGAACTATCCATCTCTGTGAAAAGGTCACTGGATAAAGGTGCTGTGGGTATTGCTGTTGACCCAAGAAGGTCAGAAACGGCCAAGTATTGTCAGCAGTGGTTGCCGATAAGACCCGGCACAGATGCTGCCCTAGCCCTTGCAATGATACATGTTATTATCAAAGAAAATTGCTACGATACGGAGTTTGTAGAAAAATGGACTACGGGTTTTAATGAACTTAAAAAACACGTTAAACCATTTACACCAGAATGGGCTGAGGCGATCACCTGGGTACCTTCTTCTGATATAGTAAAAGCAGCAAGGACGTATGCGTTGAACAAACCGGCAGTGCTAGAATGGGGGCTTGGCATTGAGCAGAATCCCAATTCTTTACAAACAGTGCGGGCTGTTGCAATCCTGCGTGGATTGACTGGAAATGTTGACATTCCCGGTGGTGATATCCTCGGAATGAACATCATTCGTAGTTATCCTACCTTAAAGGATAAGCTACCAGAAGGAATGCTGAAGAAACGTCTCGGCGCTGAGAATTTTAAGCTCCTGGGTGGATGGCGCGCCTTTATGCCATCAGCCCATATTCCAACGTTATTCAAGGCAATGCGGACGGGTGAACCGTACAGGGTTAGGGCGCTTTTAATATTTGGAGGCAACCCGTTGACTACTGTAGCGAATTCCAGGGAAGTTTATGAAAGTTTACAAAAATTAGACTTATTAGTAGTTACCGACCTTTTTATGACACCCACTGCTGCAATAGCTGATTACGTCCTCCCGGCAGCATTATGGCCGGAGGTAGAACAGGTGATTGGTTATCCTTTAGTGGTGGAAAATATGGTCATGGCG
>JAHFOX010000034.1 GCA_023261445.1 Planctomycetota bacterium | reverse complement strand
CAGAACCATCCTGATCGTTTTTCTGGATATACATAAGTTCTAACAAAGCGCCAGGTACTAGCTTTTTAAATGCCAACTGAGCGGCATACATATTTTCATCTGAATTATCACTCATATCCACTGAATAGTAGCCGTCTTCGTCCACCTTTGCAGCAATTACCTCAGCATGGATAGTATCAGTGTCCCACAGGAACCTGCCAGCATCAAATACACGACCATAGTTTGACCATACAAAGTTACCAATTACCCTGTGGTCACCCCACGTGATTTCCTGACGACCAACCCTTACCGTCAATGGCAAATCAAACAACTTCCTTAAATCAAAATAACCCTGATGAAGATCAAACACGCTATTTTCAGAACCGACTATTGCAGACCCAACCGTTGATCCCTCAGCGCCGAACACCCTTGAATCCTGAAGCTGAATAAACATCCTTAAATGCTCATTTACATCAGCATCAGCCCAGATCCTTGTCTGGTTCATCACATAATCGTCATCAATGGAAGAGGCAGCATTTGTTGCTGTAAGCGCCTGGTTAGGCGGCCTTGCTGCACCTCCCAAAGTGCCATTATTCGTCGGCGTTTGATAAAAACCATTGGCATACTCTGCCCTGGTTCTGATCTGCCCACCCAACTTTACCTTCTTTGCAAATTCAGAATACACATTCCCTGCGATATCTTCAGCCTTAAGCGCTTGCTCTGCTTGAGCGGCTGTCTTCATTTCTTCTTTTAACGTACTAACCTCATTCTTCAATGCCTCCACATCTTCCTTTGTATCCGAAGATGCTGCCACTGTTTTTTCCTGTTTAACAGCCTCAATTTGCTCTGTCAAACTTGAAATAGAAGCCTTTAAGGCATTCAACTCCTTTTCCATATCTTCAACCGACTTGGCTTCTGCACCAAAAGACTGGGTACATGCCGCCACGCAGAAGACGGCAGTTGCAAAACCACCAATACATGTCTTCCACAAAGCATTCTTCATCATTACTTTCCTCCCATAAAAAGGACAAATTGGACCCCACCTTAAGCTAAGAAACAAACTAAAAGACAATACCTACGAAAATCAATAAAGTAACCGGCCTCCTTTCTCCTCCTCACCTGTTGTATGTTATTACATCCGCTTCTGTTTTACTTCAGCTTTCCAACCGATTAATGGACACAAGCTAGTGAGGGCATTGTAACACAAAAAATAGATATGTCAACCAAATTCCCATTTTACCCTTTTACACTGCTCGGACACAATCCGCAACTGGGTACAACAGAAAAATGTGAGTAAATATCTATCGTAGAAACTTAATCAATGCCCAGCAACCTTACGCCTTATTTAATTAACAACCCCTTTTCAACATTCATCTTCTATAACCTAAAACTCGCCCTTGTGGCAAAATATAGGAACAAATCCTATTCCAAAAATAAAGTCCCTTGTCAAATACAACATTAGTGCTTAAACTACATATTGTTATCGTAAAGTGTCCCCATAACTAATATGCAACTTTGAAATGCTGCCGTAGTGAATAGATATTTCACCCGTGAAACCTTTTTTACAAATTGTATCCCATTCCACCTCGACTCTAATTATTATACACATTAAGACCTTCTTATGATGAAAATTACGAAAATTTATCACTGCTAATTGTTTTATCTACACTAAGCATACAATCGTTACTTATGTTTTTTAATTTTCTATTGACCTTAAGAATACATGTTTTTATAATGTGAAAAATGTATGGTTTATAATGCTTCGATGCTAAGCACGTTAAGCGGAATAGAGTAATTCATGGACAAAAATTTTAAACCGAAAATTAAATATTTACATATATATAGAAAAGCCATAGTAGTTGTAATCATTTTGGCGATAATAGCAGGCGGAATTTATGGCGGCAAGGAATTAAGCTGGAAAGAAATCGCCGCAGATGAAGTAGCCGTAATTGTCAACAATCTTACAGGCGGCATAAAGCTCGTCAACAGAGCTGGTGCAGTTCTTTATTATCCGTTTATTCAAGATATTTATATTCTTGATAAGCGCGAACAAATCTTAAAAATGACATCCGCAGAAATAGACGAAAAACATCCGCAGGGCAATCCCTTAATTGTAAAATCCATAGATGGCGGTGATGTTGTATTAGATTTACAAATTCAATATAGATTAAATCCCGACTATGCTGTACATATTGTACAGAACACCGGCGTCGGCGATATTTATAAAACAAAGTGGCTGTTTGATTATTCGCGCACCATTTGTTACTACTGTTATGGAGAATTAACACTGGGCGAATTCCCAATTTCCTCTGAGCGTGATGTTAAGGCACAAAAGGCTCTAGAAGAAACTAACAAAGCACTTGAATCGCATGGTTTTTATATTACATCTATAAACCTTACGGATTATCGTTATTATCGCGAATATGCCGAGAAAATACAAGAACGCAGATTAGCTGACAAAGAAGTTGAGGAACAAAAAACCAGGGCATCCGCCGCCAGGGAAAACCAGCGAAAAGTTGTGATGGAGGAAACGAAAAAGCTGGAAGTTGAAGTTGCAAGGTTTAGAGGAGAATGTGATAAGCGCATTATGGACGCAAGAGGTTCTGCAGAAGCAAAAAAACAGGATGCTGAGGCTTATCTCATCCGAGCCAAGTATGATGCTGACGCTGAATACGAAAGGCTTGCAAAAGAGGCGGGAGCAGTTCTTGCAACCGTAAGAACTGATGCAGAAGGCTTCAGACTTCTACGCAATGCCTTAGAAGGAGATGGTGGACGCAACCTCGTAAGACTCGAATATGCTAAACGCTTAAAACAGGCAATTATCCGTAGCACACCCATTATCAGACAAGGTGTCGAAACGCCACAAAGCATACAAAGGTTTAAATACATAGAAGACGCTCCGAAGATTGATTACATGTTCCCAGAACCACCTGACGCTGCATTGGTCAGTCCGTTAAAACCGGGACCAGATAAATCACCTTAATAATTAGTGAAAAATATTTAAAAATAAATTAGTTCAAGTGAAACTCTAAGCTCAGCAAAAAACAACCTTGCAAAAGAGGAGAAAATGCACTTAGGAAAAATTACTGCAAAATACATCATTCCTCTCGGAATTTTTATTTTTATTGCTTTATTTATTATTGGTATAAAGTTTTTTGTTATAAAAGTTGGCGTTGATCAAGTAGGCGTAAGGACGCTTGTTTGGAGCGTGAATAGGGGTATTGTGCCAAAGGATTACGGTCCGGGCTGGCACAGAGCCCTTACAGGTATTGATCAGTGGGACCTTTACGACATCACTGTGCAAACACTTGAACTTGCAAAAGAACCTTCTCACCTTGGACATGACGAAAGGAAAGAGATTTCTCTAAGAACTGCAGATGACTATAACGTAGAAGTAGATATGATTGTAAAGTATCAAATCAAAAGAGGAGAAACTTGGAGACTGCGTCAAGATATAGGTGTCGGCGAACGTTATA
This sequence comes from Planctomycetota bacterium, assembly GCA_023261445.1. Taxonomy (GTDB): domain Bacteria; phylum Planctomycetota; class Brocadiia; order Brocadiales; family Brocadiaceae; genus 2-12-FULL-39-13. The sequence goes on along the minus strand of JAHFOX010000034.1, from coordinate 16,146 downwards.
AAATCATCGTTGAAAACGAAACCCGCGACATTGCAAGGAGTGTCCTTGGTCAAATGGTGGAGCGCGACCTGTATAATCCAGATGAAAAGCGAAAAAGAGCGGAAGAATCTAGAACACAGTTAACCGAAAGACTCAAGCCTCGTCACGTAGATGTCATTGACGTGCTCATTTCCGAAATGCGGTTTGACCCTCAGTTGGATAGAAAGATTAAAAATATTAAATTAGCGGAACTTGACAATGTTTTAAACAAGTCAAAGACACTCGCCGCCGAACAAAGAGGTATCACTCAAACCATTGATGCAGACACAGAGGCCCTTGCTCAGAAAATTGGAGGTGACAAGGAAAGGACAATTACGGTACTCGATGCTGAAACGACAAAAAGGACTATCGAACTCCTTGCAGAAGCCGATAAATACTTAGTAGAAAAGAAGGCAGAAGGAGATCTTTACAAACAAGAGCGGAAAGCAGAAGGCAACCTTTTGATTAAGCAGTCGCAGGCAGAAGGGGAGCGATTAAGAAGAGAAGCCCTCGCTGGACTGGGAGGAGATATTATTGTTGCTATGGAAGCAGCACGCAACATCAATCTTGCGGATGTAAATATTTCAAGTCTCGATTTAAATTTACTCGATGTTGACGAAATGGCCACCCGGCTCGGTGTATCAGACACAAAGGGGAAACTTCGTGTAGATCCAAAAACGTTTAAACAGATTCAAGAAATGCTAAACCAACCAAAAGGCACAGACACCACAAAATCAAAATAACTACTAGCCGTTTATTTTTTCTAGGAGCACAAAAGCGGTTTATTTGCACTATTTTCTCATATTTTTTACTAACAAAAAAATTCCTCAGTTTTATTATCACTTTGTAGATAGGGTACTTACGTCTTTGGGTTTCACAAGAAATGGTATTTGCTAACTTTATAACCATTAAATCAATTAGCATAATTTAAATTTCATTAATTTTATCGGAATTATTTGGAATATGCATGTATGAACATTACTAAAAAAATATCAAAGAAATACTATGCAATAGTTATTTTATTGTCAATTATTGTTATCAGTACTGTAATATTCAAAAATGCTTTGGCATCGGAAGAATCAACAAGCGAAGATAATAAAAATCCGCCCAAGTATTCAAAGTTTTTTGATGAAAAAAAGCACTGGTGTGATGCCCTTGTTATAACATGTACTGATTTTCGATTTACTACTGCCACGCAGGAATTTATAAATGACAGATTGGGTTTAAAAGACAATTATGACTATATTTCAATCCCAGGTTCTATACGCAATCTATTAGATCCCAAAACAAGAGACCTTGTTTTAAATGCTTTTGGCGTTTCGTTCCGCTTGCACCACGTAAAACGTATCGTTATTCTCGGACATCAGGATTGTACTACAGGATACGGCGGCTCTAAGAGTTTTTCAGAACCAGCAATTGAATATGAAACAATTTGTAAGGATTTAAAAAGGGCTAGGAAATTAATGCGTTTTAAATTTCCGCATTTAAAGATATATTTATACTATGGTACAGTTTTCGTTAATGAGCACCAGCGTATATATAATTTTAAACAAATTTTGTAATCATTAAATTTTCCAATACGAAAGCAAAGCAATGAAAAAATTCTTGAGTACTATATTCATCTGCGCCTTATCATGTTTATATCTCATTCCAACAGGCTGTGTATATAACAAAACGTCCTCATCTGATTTATTGGTAGATAACCAACAAATCGCCACTCCTTTAAACCCAGAGACGTCCAGATCTGATTGCGACACCTTAGTAATTACTTGTATAGACTATCGCTTTGCTTCTGCAAACCAGAATTTTATAAATGAAATATTAAAATTGAAAGACAATTACGATCATATTTCTATCCCCGGCAGTATATACAATCTCGTAAATCCTGAAACAAGAGAACTACTTTTTAGCAAATTCGCCCTATCCGTAAAACTCCATCTGATAAATCGCGTTGTCATTATTAGCCATAAAGACTGCGGTGCATACGGCGGTTCTGCAACTTTTGGTTCAGAAATAGCCGAGAATGAAACCCTTTGTACAGATTTGAGAAATGCAAGGGCGCTATTAATAGAAAAATATCCCACCCTTGAAGTGAACTTATTTTTAGAATCGTTAGTAAAAGAAGGCGATGAAGTAAAAGTCCATTTCGAAAAAATACCTTAAATTAGCAAATCATTTTTCTGGCGTTTTTGCACAACGAAATCCAATTTGCGGACTCTGGGCATAGGGCGGAACCCGATACCGTGCTGCACATCGGGCATAATGTCCAAAGTAAAGAAATCCGCCGCCTCGAATAACAGTCTGTTGCCCGAATTCCGGACCTTGAGGATTTTTTTGGGGTAATACAGAGTAATAGTTCTGGTCATAATAATCAGCACACCATTCCCATGCGTTTCCTGCCATATCATAGCATCCGTAAGGGCTTTTACCATTGTCGTATTTTCCAACAGGCGTTGTCTCTCTAAGCCCTGCTTCTTGTGATTCCCACACAGTGCATTTGGTTTTATCGAATTTATTCCCCCATGGCCATAAACGTTTATCTGTACCTCGCGCTGCTTTCTCCCATTCAGCTTCTGTAGGCAATCGCTTTCCAGCCCACTTTGCGTATGCAACGGCATCTTCCCAAGTAACACCGACAACAGGTTGTTCTGGACGATTGGACCGTGCATCATTCCAACAACGAGGTATTCGATAACCTGTTTCATCAATAAACTTTTTATACTGTTCATTAGTCACTTCATATTTATCAATATAATATGCATCTAAATAGACATTATGCTCAGGTCCATCATAAATATTATACGCCAGCATAAAAGTCCAATTATATCTTGTATTATCACCCATAGTAAATTCACCGGCAGGAACAAAAACCATACCAAGATACTTTTCGTCTTCGGCATCCGATAGTTTTTCGGTCAAATTAAAACCAATTAAACACAGCAAAAGCAAACCTGTGAAAAATTTGCATCTAACCAATTTTAATATCTCCTCTTTGGTTCAATTTCATACCTTGCAATATCCAACGGCGTATAGCCGGATATAATCTCGTTGAAGGTTCGAATCTCATTCCTCTTAAATGTCTTGATTGAAAAATCCTGCGTAAACAAAAGCATATCAGAAGCATTATAGACCCTGATTGCAAATGTCGCAATACTTCGCTCTTTATCAGAGAAATTTTTTATCTCGCCCTTTATCTGTGAAGAAGAACCGAACAAAAAAAGATTCACATTTCGTATATAAAAATCATCCCCAATCTCCTTGAACCCTTCTTCTTCGGGTGTAGAAACGTGTTCCTTTGCCATCTCTGTTGTTTCTGTACCTTCCGTAGTCTTTGCCGTTTCAGTACCAACAGGCATTTGTACTTGTGTTATTGGTTGCGTTTCGGTTGTCGCTGTTCCAGCAATGACAGACCCTGTTTTTTCCAATCTTTTAATTCGTATATCAAAATCAGCAAAATTCTTTAGTTGCCCATCAAGAGTTTTTATTGCAGAATCCAAAGTGGCCACTCGACTTTTTATACTATCTTCGATGGTAGTAATCTTTTTCCCCTGTTCTCCAATTTTATCTGTTACCACCTTGCCCAAATCATCAACTGCCTTTTTAATTGGCTCTAACGGTCTTTGCGTCTCTAAGACCTTCCTCTCAAGCACCGTAGTCTTTACTTCCTGATCCTCAAGTCGTTTCGTCAAATCTGATAACAATTTTTTAAAAACATCAAAAGTTTTATTGAATGAATCCAGCATCCCCCGAACCTCTGTAACAGACGAAGATTTTTCTATGACCTCCACTCTCGAAATAATTGTATTTAATTTTTCTTCCATTCCTTTAACAGACTTATCAAATTCTTTTAAAGGCGACAGACTGTCGCCTACATTTTTTTGCATCGAATTAAACTGCGCACCCAACGTATCTAAATTCTTCATCCAATTAGCAAGGGATTTCTGAAAATCATCCAATTCCTTCAAAACTTCCTGCCCGCCGCTCTGATCGTCAGCGCCCTTTGCACCTAAAAGAACGAACGATAAAAAAATACTTAACAATATTGCAAGTTTACATTTCATTAAATTGCACTCCATTTAAAAATGTGAGAGTTTTATCTAATTGGAAAGTAGTCTACCAAAAAACTCTATCCATCGCAAATATTTATCCTTGTTTATGCCAAAGAGCGCCTATTTCAATAATAGCGTTTGAGAAATCCAAATCGCATGAAATCTTCTTGTGCACAATTGCAACAGAGTTACGGAAATTAGAGCAATTTATACTTCAACCATTTATAAGAATTAGTTTAAAATTGATTTTAAATTATAAAATTGTTAACATAACTCCTTATTTTGTTTTAATTTTATGCTAAAAAATGCTTTTTGTTTAACTTAATGATTATTTATTTTCGAAAGAGGATGACATGCAGGTTTTAATCGCAGATGAACTTCCGGATATATGCATTGAAATACTTGAAAAAGCCGGACTCAAAGTATTAAAAAAACCAGGGATAAAAGCAGATGAATTAAAAACTATTATTAACGCTTGCGATGGAATAATATTGCGCAGCGGCACAAAAATCACAGCATCTCTGTTAGAAAAGGTTGACAAGCTTAAAGCTATCTGCCGCGCAGGTGTTGGAGTAGATAACGTAGACGTTCCCGCTGCCACAAAAAAAGGCGTTGTTGTTATGAACACTCCAGAAGGAAATATTACTTCAACTGCTGAACATACAGTGGCTTTGCTTTTTTCTCTTTCGCGTTTCATTCCACAAGCCTGTGCATCAGTAAAGGCGGGCAAATGGGAAAGGAAACAATTTACAGGCATTCAAATCGCCGGAAAAACCTTAGGCATTATTGGACTGGGTAGGGTAGGGCGGCAAGTAGCAAAACGTGCCGTAGCATTAGAAATGAAGGTAATTGGTTACGATCCTTTTATTTCTCCAGAGGTTGCATCTCAATATAATATCAATATTGTAAAAAACCTAAAGGACTTATTATCACAGGCAGATTATATTACGCTTCACGTCCCTTTTAATAATGAAACTAAAAACCTCATAACCAAAAATGAATTCTCAATAATGAAAAAAAGCGCCCGTATTATAAATTGCGCAAGGGGTGGCATCATTTCCGAAGAAGACCTTTATACTGCTATCAAAAGTGGCCGTGTTGCAGGTGCAGCCATAGATGTATTTGAAACGGAACCTCCTGTCGGCAACAAACTGCTCGAATTAGATCAAGTCATCACAACACCGCATTTAGGCGCATCTACCGAAGAGGCACAATTTGCTGTGGCAGTGGAAGCGGCAGAACAAATGGCAGACGCACTCACAGGAAAAGGATTCAGAAATGCAGTCAACCTACCACCCTATAACCCAGAAGAATACGTTAAGCTGAAACCCTATATCACTCTAGCAGAAAAGATGGGGGCTCTTCTGGTTCAACTTGCCAAAGGAGGCATTCAAACAGTAGATATCATCTACACCGGAGAAATCTGCAAGAAGAACGTTCGTCTTATAACCGACAGCCTAATTGTAGGGCTGCTTAAACCCGCCCTTGAAGATGGTGTAAATATGGTCAGTGCACCGCTTCTTCTTGCTGAGCGCGGCATTAAAATTAACGTAACCACTTGCGGCGGAGTTAGTGATTTTGCAAGCCTCGTCACGGCAAAAATCCAGGCTTCTACAGGAGAAACAATACTCTCAGGAACGGTCTTTGGAAAAAACGAACCAAGAATAGTTGAAATTAACGGCTACAGCGTGGAATCCATACTTGACAAATACATGCTCATCCTTTTTGGCAAAGACAAGCCCGGCTTAATTGGAAATATCGGCTGTATTCTCGGCAGTAAAAAAATAAATATTGCACACATGACGTTTGGCAGGAAAGAAAGCGGCGGCAATGCTATCACAATTGTAAATGTAGATGCGGCAATACCACAAAATTGCCTCCGAGAGATTGAAGAGCTAGAACATATAGATGCTGTATATCTGGTACATATTTAAATCTGATCACAAATAGACACACAACCCATCGTTCATTACAAATGCAACCTAAATAACATGTTCCATCAAACGTAAAGCATTTACACCTGGTAAACCGGCTAAATACACCTTTCCTGCAGCATCGTTTATATTATATTTAACACGTTTAATTGTTGCGATCTTTTTATCTGTATCATAAATGGCGCAAGAAGCCCTCATATCCCAATCGCGGGGCTGCCCCACACTGCCAACATTTACCAGTATTTTACCCACATTATTTAAATCAAAAACATTTCCTCTGTCCACATGGATAGAGCCTCTATTATCTAAAATAATTGCTAAGGGTACATGGGTGTGTCCATAAAAACAAACCTGCGTTTTTAATTTATCAAAACAAAGCTGCGCATCAGTAACCGTTGTGATATAATCAAAAAATTCAGGATGATTCAAAGATGCGTGAACAATAGTAACACCTTCTAACTCTTCAACCAGCGGTAAATTTTTCAAGAAATGTTTATAATCTTCTGAAAGCTGCTCGGCTGTCCACAAAACTGCCGTTCTTGCATCAACATGAAAATATTCCACAGGAAATTTTTTTACCGTAGCGTAATCATGGTTTCCCGCAACTGTTATACAATTTAACTCCCGCACCAATTCAATACACCTTGCAGGCTCGGCAGCATACCCGACAATATCGCCGATACACAATATCTTGTCCACATGCTCCTGCTTTAACTCATTAACGACTGAAGTCAAAGCATCGTAATTACTATGGATGTCTCCTATTATGCCATAAATCAATCACAAACCCTTTCCAATAAATAACATACGACAATCACGAACATTCCATTTTTTCAAAAAACCAACACGATGCTAATAAAATTAGTGTAAGATATAAAATGGCGTATATTGCAAATAATGCCATATAACTCAAGCCAAATACCTCGAAACTATTGCTCGTACCAACGACGCCAAGTCCTCCCAGATTTGGAAAGAATACATTAAAAAATGATACATACCACGGCAAATTACCTTCATTACTCAAGAAAAAACCTTTGAAAAAATCTACTAAATTTCCAACAATATAAACAAACATACAACAACTTAAATTAGAGATCATAGGTAAATAAATAGAACCGACAACTGCAATTCCACACATTACGGCAACTTGTAAGAAAGAAAATATAAGTTGAATAAGTGTTGGATAGCCAATACTTGCAAATGTTGTTAACAAACCAATATGATATTCCAAAGAATCCTTTATGCACAGAGAAATAGCCAGCAAAAAGCCCATCATCATAAATGACAATGAAACAACCCCCATTATTCCCAAAAACTTACCCAACAGAACAGACTGCTTGCTTACAGGCTTAGACAACAAAGCCATTATGGTGCCTTTCTCTATCTCCCTGGATATAGAGTTTGTAGCGCTTAACGAGGCAAGGCATAGACAACAAATTGTAATCGTCGAAACCCCCATTCCCCTTATCATCTTTGTTTCCTCGCCAAAGGCAAACATGGTAAAAGAAAAGGAGAGCAAAATCAACAAACTCCCTCCACAAACAATAAAATAAAATATTGCCTGCCGCATAATCTCTCTCGCAGTATTACCTGCAATGGCAAATATGCATTTATTCATAAAAAAACCTTGCAAATTCCAAAAAATCTCCTACACTAAATCTAAACCAAGGTTGTTTCACGTGAAACATCTATGTATTTTATTAGAATAACCCGAATATTAACATTCCAAACATAAAAATGCAACCGAAAACCATCAACAATAGGAGTCCTGACAATGTCTAAGAAAAGGGAAAAACTCAGTCGCAGCCTGCAATCATTACTCGGCGGTGTTATTGGAATAGAGGCAGACATAGGACAAGATGTAATCGTCAAACTAAACCCACAAGACATTAAACCAAACGATCTACAGCCTCGCGACATCTTCAACGACAAAGAGATGCAAGGGCTTGTTGACTCCATAAAGAAACACGGTATTCTCCAGCCTGTTATTGTAAAACCAATCCCGCACGGTTATATGCTTATCGCCGGCGAACGTCGCTGGCGGGCTGCAAAACAAATTGGATTAAAAGAGATACCCGCAATTGTAAAACATGCCGACGAAACAAACACACTCGAAATTGCCTTAATAGAAAATATTCAAAGAGAAGACCTAAATCCCATCGAGAAGGCAAAAGGGTTTCAGGAATTGATTAAAAAATTCGGACTTACCCAGGAACAGGTCGCAAAGGCAATGGGAAAAGACCGTAGTTCTGTAACTAATTATATTCGCCTATTAGACTTACCACAGGAAATCCAGAATCATGTTTCACGTGGAACATTGTCTATGGGACACGCAAGGACAATATTATCCCTTCAAGGCAAAGAAGCACAAATAAGGCTTTGTGAACAAATTATCAAGGATGGTCTATCGGTAAGAGAGGTAGAAGAAATTGCATCTTCTGAAAAAAAGCAACCCAAATCACACAAGGCACCTTCCGCAAGAATAATTACACCAAATATTGCGGATTTGGAAGATCGCTTCCGAAGGTTTTTTGGTACAAAGGTTATAATCAAAGAAAGGAATGGACGGGGAAAGATCACAATCTCGTTCCACAGCAATGAGGATTTCAGTCGTATTGCAAATGCGCTAGGCATTCACCCCTAGTCACACTTTAGGGGGAAAATAGTAAACGCAATTGGTAATGTATAAATTAATAATTAAGACCCTTACGTCAAAGATGCCTTTATAAACTCTTTGAATAGTGGATGGGGCTTTGTGGGTTTTGATTTGAATTCAGGGTGAAACTGCACGCACACAAACCATGGATGGTCTCTGTACTCCATTATTTCTACCAACTGTTCATCGGGAGAATATCCACTAAAAGCCATACCTTTCGCCATAAACATCTCTTTGTATTTATTGTTAAATTCGTATCTGTGCCGATGGCGTTCTGAAATGTTTTGTTTTCCATAGGCATTGTATGCGTTTGTGTCAGACCGAAGGATACATGGCTGCGCCCCCAGCCTCATTGTCCCACCCTTATGTGATATGTTACGCTGCTCTTCTAATAGACTAATTACCGGATGGGGGGTATTAACATCAAATTCTGTGCTATTTGCGCCTTTGAGATTGCACACATTCCTCGCAAATTCGATGGATGCACATTGCATCCCAAGGCATATCCCTAAAAAAGGAATTTTCTTTTCCCTTGCATATCGTATCGCCTCAACCTTTCCTTCTACACCACGCCCTCCAAACCCTCCTGGCACAAGGATGCCTTTAACTCCTTCAAGATGCGCCTTAACCCCTTTTTTTTCAATATCTTCCGACTCTACACGGCGTACGTTTACCCTTGCGTTATTACCTATTCCCCCATGAATGAGAGATTCATAAATTGACTCATAAGACGATTGATGGCATATATACTTTCCCACAAGCGCAATCTCTGTTGTTTTGTCTGGGTTTTTCAGTATCTCAAGTATTGACAACCATTTAGAGATGCTATCGCCATTGGTTTTTAATCTTAATTTCTGGATTATAAACTTGTCCAAGCCCTGTTCAACAAGGATCATCGGTATCTCATACAGATAAGGTTTTACGTCCCGCTCTTCAATAATTGCATTTTTATCAACATTGCAAAAAAGTGATAATTTTTCTTTTACATCAGACCCCAGATGCTTTTCTGTCCTGCAAATTATTATATCAGGTTGAATACCTGCCTGACGCAACATACCTACACTATGCTGTGTAGGTTTTGTCTTTATCTCCTCTGCGGCACTTAAGTACGGAACGAGCGTTAAGTGAATATACAACACATTTTCTCTACCTGCCTTCTGACCAAATTGTCTGATAGCCTCTAGAAATGGCTGATTTTCTATATCCCCCACTATGCCTCCGATTTCTGAAATAACCACATCGGTATCAGGATCATCCAGTTTTTTTATACACTCAATAATTTCATTGGTAATGTGGGGAATCACTTGCACCGTCTTCCCCAAATACTCTCCCTTGCGTTCTTTCATGATAACGGAATAATAAATTGACCCTGTGGTGAAATTACTATATCTGTTTGTCTCTGTATTTGTAAACCGTTCGTAATGGCCCAGGTCCAAGTCTGTCTCTGCACCATCCTCGGTTACATACACCTCCCCATGCTCGTATGGGCTCATAGTTCCCGGGTCCACATTCACGTACGGATCAAATTTCTGAAGTTTCACCTTTAATCCCCTGCTTTCTAACAGCATCCCGATAGAAGCGGAATTAAGCCCCTTACCGAGAGAGGAAACCACACCGCCTGTAACAAATATGTGTTTAGTCATGTTTATATCTTTCCATAAATGCCATTAAATCTTCCTTTGTATCAATACCTCTCGATGTATAATTCGTTATTGCCACTTTTATCTTAAATCCATTTGACAATACCCTGAGCTGTTCTAACTTCTCAACACTTTCCAATGCTGAAGCAGGGAGTTTAGAATATTTCAATAAAAACTCTCTCCGATATGAGTAAATCCCCAGATGGCGCAGAAACACAGCACCCGACTCATTAATCGGATTTTTACTGTCTCTCACAAAGGGTATCTGTGAACGGGAAAAATAAAGCGCATATCCGCGATTATCCAGCACAACCTTTACCACATTTGGGTTCGTTAATTCCTCTGTATCCTTTATCCTATTTGCAAGGGTTGCTATTACAGCCTCTTTGTCCTCCGCTAAAGCGTCAACAACCTGATCAACCATAACCGCATTTACCTCTGGTTCATCTCCCTGCACATTCACGATAATGTCTGCATTTAATTTTCTAGCCACTTCTGCTATTCTGTCTGTCCCGGAGGTGTGCGATACAGAAGTCATCTCCGCTTCGCCGCCAAACTCCTTAACAATATCAAAAATGCGCTGATGGTCTGTTGCAACAATCACCTTGTTAATTCGTTTTGCAGACTTTACATTTTGATAGACGTGTTCGATAATATATCTTCCCGTAACGGACTTGACTTCTGGCAGGATTAATTTCATTGGAAGTCTGGTTGACGCATATCTTGCAGGAATTATGACAACAGCTTTTATACCATTCATCTAATTACGTTAATTTTTTATAACGAGCTCTTATTTATTGGCTATTAAAGCATAATCATATTGTAATACACCGGTTTATTCAAACATTTTTTGATAAATTTATTTCCAATGAAATATCCATTGCCTTTACCGAGTGGGTAATAGCACCAACGGAAATTCTATCCACACCGGTTTGAGCCACAAGACGCACATTTTCCAAAGTAATGTTTCCGGATGCCTCTGTAAGCGGCAATCGTGCTTTACAGACTGCCTTCCAGCCCTTAACCAACTTAACCGCTTTTTTTAATTGTTTAATATTCATATTGTCAAACAAGATTACATCCACACATGATTTGAGGGCATCTTTAACCTCGTCCATGTTTCTTGCTTCTACCTCAATCAAAATACCTTTTTTTGTTTCTTGTTTTAATATAGATACAGCCCTTTCGATAACGCTGACATTGGCAGGAACATCATATAATAATTTGCTTCTCATAATATCCAGGTGGTTGTCTTTTACAAGCGCCTGATCATAAAGTCCCATCCTGTGGTTAACACCACCGCCTACGGCAACTGCATATTTTTCCAGATATCGCCAGCCCGGAACAGTCTTTCTTGTATCCATAATAGACGTCTTTAATGGTTTTATACGGTCAACAAACTTTTTTGTTAAAGAGGCAATTCCCGAAAGCCTTTGGAGAAAATTCAAGGCAATCCGTTCGCCGGTAAGCACTGTCTTTGCGCTACCGCGGACTTCTGCTATTGTCTCACCCTTCTTAACAAAAGCCCCTTCCTTAACCTTCTGCTTTAACAAAATGCCTTTATTAAGTTTTGAGAAAAAATACTCAACCACAGGCAATCCGGCAATAATCCCGTTTTCTTTCGCAACAAAACTTCCTTTAACTACAAGGTTGTCGGGAATAAGAATATTTGACGTAATATCGCCTGTAAAAATATCCTCTTGAATGGCTAATCGAATAAGCGTATCAACCTTTTTGAATTCCAGATTAATTTTCATACAATAAAAGCAATCCTAGTCTTCGTCGTTGTGAAAAATTCTTTATCAATTTCAATATTTCTATATTCTAAATGAATCTCATCGCAAAGTTCGTCTGATTATAGTATTTATCTGCATCCCAAATCTAGGAATATCTCAACATATTTTTTAATTCAAACTTAAAAATTTTTAGGTCATTAGTTGACTTTTTACTGGTAAATTGATATATATGTTGTATATTATGCATAATTCCCTAAATCATTATACCCCATTATAAGGAGTATAAAAGCAATGAACGCTGCCGCCTCTTTAAATTTCATCACAGCCGAATACGTCAAATCAATTGCAAATAACGGTGTTTATAGTCGCGGGCTTTCCTATTACAAAAATGATCATGTACATAATTTAAAATATGATGATGGTGAATTAACTGCTGAAGTTACAGGAAGTGAACCAATACCATACAACATATTCATCCTCTCCGATGAAAAAGAAATATATGATATGCATTGCACATGTTTTTATGCTTCAGATGGAGAAATATGCAAACACATTGTTGCCGCCTTGCTGCAGTGGATTGAGCGCAGGGGCAAACCCAAATCCCATCATTCATCGTATCGCAGACAGAAAATGCCTTTAGACTCAAACGATGTTTCTATATTCGAACTTATTGATAGAACCATGCCTTTCACCTGTTATGAAAATAATCCAACAGATATTCTAAATGATATATTTGCTGATTTTGGCAATTTTAACCTCAAGTTAGATTTGCTCAATGGCGGACCACGACTCGAGCTGAAATTAATTTCCGGGCAAGGCGATGAATCAGTATTTCATATCTCTGCGGAAAGAAGTCCACACATTTTTGGAAAACTACTAGAAAATCATCGCTACAATATAGAACTATCCGCACAAGCAAGGCGAACCAAGCTGTATAAAACCCCTCTTATTCCATACCTCTACGCTAATGTAAATGAACAGGGAAACATCGAGCTGTCTCCCGTTCTGAAATTAAAGGGTCCTAATAAAAACGACCAAACCTTTTTTTGGAAACAACTGGAAGGTAATAGAATCAATAAACAGTGGGTGTGGCTTAATAATTCCTACAGACCCGTTGCGTCCATTCCCTGCAATTTTAAACCTTATTTCAATAACATAAAACCGCTTATTTATAAAGAAAAGGACGCTGTCAATTTTATTAAAGAAGATTTCAACAGATTACTCAACGAGTCGCTCTTTAAACCCTCAGAACGATTACTGCGTGTGGAACTTCACAACAATCTCAATGTTTCCCACATACAGGTCGAGTTTTGCAATAACGATTGGTTATGGCTTGATCCCACATACATGGTAGGCAAACATACCATTACACTTTCGGACATTTTGTCGTGTATCAATAACAATCGCTACATCCAGAAAGGTACGGATTATATAGAAATCCCTCAAAACATCCTTGAACTCTGGCAGCGCGGCAACGGCATCGTTGAAAATGAAAGAATAAAAATACCAAAATTGGGATACCTGCGCACAAGGGCAGAATGCGGAAGTGACGTAAAAGTAACCGCATGTAATGAGACCCAAAAGTTCTTGATGAATTTTGACCGGATTAGTCCACCGCAACCAGCGCCGCCCGCCACTTCATACGTTGGTAATCTGCGCAAATACCAACAAATTGGTTATGACTGGCTCTGGTTCCTGCATATTAACAACTTTAACGGTATCCTTGCAGACGAGATGGGGCTTGGCAAAACGCATCAGGCAATGGTGTTAATTCTCTCTGCTTTACAAACAGAACCGAATCTACCCAACCTAATCATCTGCCCAACCTCTGTGCTGGATCATTGGGAATCCAAACTCAAAACCTTCGCTCCAACAATAAATTCCATGCGATTTTACGGAAAAGAAAGAATTACCATCCTTTCTGATAACCTTCCACCTATTGTAATAACAACGTACAGTATCCTTTCGCGCGATATGGAAGCGCTCAGTAAAATTCAATGGAATTACGTAATATTGGATGAGGCGCAAAAGATTAAGAACCACAAAACTCAGATGAGCAAGGCAACAAAGCTTCTCAAATCAAAGCGCCGACTGGCTCTCACAGGCACACCTATTGAGAACCGATTGACGGAGTTATGGTCAATCTTTGATTTCCTCATGCCGGGGTACCTCGGAAGCATGCAGGATTTTAGGACGCGCTACGAAACACCCATTATAAAATATCAAAACAATGAAAAACGCGAAATATTAAAAAAAATTATTCATCCCTTCAAACTGAGACGGCTCAAGAAAGATGTTTTGGCTGAACTACCGCCAAAAATAGAAGAAAGGCGGTATTGCAGTCTGGTGCCGGTTCAAATTGTCATGTATAAAGATTTTATTAAAGAACATGGAAGCAGCCTCATCATGAAATTACGGGATAAAACCAAGCCCGTAGAATACATACACATCTTTGCCCTGCTTACCAAACTAAAACGGCTCTGCGACCATCCAAAACTAATCCTGAATGAAACTGCTCCCAAATGGGCAACCTCAGGCAAGTTTGAACTTTTCAAAGAAATCATGGAAGACACGTTGGAATCAGGAGAAAAGGTTGTGGTCTTCTCCCAATATCTGGAAATGCTTGATATTATTGGCGATTGGCTGAAGGAGATCAACGTCAGGTTTGAATCCTTACGCGGCAGCACAAGAGATCGTGGCAAGGTCATCGAAAGATTCCAGAAGGATCCCGACTGCAATGTCTTCCTTGGAAGCCTCATGGCAGGGGGTTTAGGCATTGACCTCACCTCCGCCTCGGTGGTCATCCACTACGACCGATGGTGGAACGCCGCACGGGAAGACCAGGCCACCGACCGCGTCCACCGCATAGGGCAGACACGCGGAGTTCAAGTCTTTAAACTCATCACAAAAGGCACTCTTGAAGAAAAAATTGACGCAATGATTACCAACAAAGCCGCTCTCATGAATTCCATCGTCGAATCAGACGACGGCATGTTCAAAACATTTTCGAGAGAAGAGTTAATAGAATTGTTGACGTTTTGAGATTCTTAAATACTTTTTGTTAAATTCGCAAGAGGAATCTAAAAATGTCTGAAAACAAAAACTTTTACGATATTCATTGTCACGCATTTAACCTAAGCCATGCAGGACTGCTCGCCTTCCTAAATCGTTTTCTTAAAAAAAATGCGATACCCATTTGCTACATAATCAACGGTAACTTTTTTAGAATCCTTTTCAAGTTTATCAATTCCCTAAAACCCTATATAAAATACCCTCTTTATATTTTTCTGTCATACATTTTTCTTGTCCTAATTAGACAGGGAATGGTTTCTTTTGATTGTAAATGGCATCTTCTTTATAATGATATAATCTGTTGTGCAGTCAAACTATGCCCTTTTATTATTATCGGTGTTTTAATATTTGCCATTTTTTGGTTCTTAAAAAAAAGAAGTCCCATTAAAAGAATCATAAACCTTTTATCAATAATAGAGAATGATGTAAGTAGTATGTTTTTGTACATGGAAGAAGATATCCTGTTAATGGATGAAGCTTTCGAAATAAAAATAAGGAGAATAAAAGAAGGAAGAATAAGAGAAAGACAAAAAAAAGATAGATGTGGCGATAATTTTGATAATATAGATTTTGTAAAAAACGTCAAAGAAGAATGGGAGAAGAAAAATAGCTTTGAAATAAAGATTACCAATAAAAAGGAATCACTCATTTATAAATATAATAAAGTAATTTTAACTCCTCTCTTGATGGATTTTGGATATAAGGGCTTCGGGGGTATTAAAGGAATTTATTATAATAGCCCCCCCAGAAAACCCATCGTGGAACAGGTTGTTGATATGTATAATGGAATAAAAGATTATATGAAAAGAAGTCCGTTTCAGTTATTTGAAATTTATCCCTTTTTAGGAATAAACACACAGAATTACGAATTGGGAAAATCACAGGAAAATGATTTTCTTGAAAAGAATAGCATCCATAAAATGCTGAACCGCTATTTTGGGGATTATGATGGAAAGTATGAAACGTTCTCTGAAGAATATAAAAGGCGTTTTAACCCCGCAACTAAAGGGAAGCATTCAATCTCTATAGAAGATTTAGATG
>JAHFOX010000101.1 GCA_023261445.1 Planctomycetota bacterium | reverse complement strand
ACCTATTAATTCCTTAATTTTACCTTTCAATTCCTTCAAATCCGATGATTTAATAATATAGGCGTCGGCTGCCCATGTCATAAAATTATCCCTGTAACTGCCATAAGCCGTGTTAATAATAACCGGTATATGTTTGTGTTCGCCCAGAATAATGCTCAATGATTCGATCCCATTCATCCTGGGCATATTAATATCCATTACAACCAAATCGGGCAATTGTTCCTTTACTTTTTTTACAGCTTCTTGTCCATCTACGGCGGTAACAATATTGTATCCTTCCAGCGAGAGTTCATGTTCATAGAGTAAGAGCTGATTCTTATCGTCCTCTACTAATAGAATTGTTTTCATTATTTCCTCCATGCTGTTAAAATCACTAATCATCAAGTTTTTATTGTATCTACTGCCCTATTTTGCTATATATCTCATTGTTTCTTTATTTAATTTTGCTCATTTTACTATTATAAAATAAAATTACAACTAAGAAAGTTAACTACATGCATATACCTGATGGTTTTCTAGACACAAAGACGTGGATTGGGTTGGGTGGTATTTCTGCCGTATTTGTGGGAACTGCCGTTCGAAAGGCAAATAAAACAATAACAGATAAACATATCCCGCTTCTGGGTGTAATGTCTGCATTTATCTTCGCCGCACAAATGTTTAATTTTCCGGTCGGCGGCGGAACCAGCGGTCACTTTATGGGCACTACTCTTATTGCTATTCTACTCGGCCCGTGGGCATCTATACTCATAATGACTACAGTGCTCACCATTCAATGTCTTATATTTCAGGACGGCGGACTCACCGCCCTCGGAGCAAACATTTTCAATATGGGTATTGTGGGAGGATTTGTAGGATATTATATAAATGCTGTAATCCAATTATTTATCCATGATAAAAAGGGCATTTTTTTCGGCGGATTTACGGCAGCATGGTGCACTATTGTGTTAGCATCTGTCTGCTGCGCCGTCGAATTAGGCATTTCTGGCACTATGCCCTTTAAAATTGTCATTCCTGCTATGGCAGGCATACACGCTGTAATCGGCATTGGGGAAGGACTTATTACCGTTGCAACATTAAGCCTGCTCATAAGGGTAAGACCTGATTTGTTGAATTTGCAAAAAATATAACTACTTCAAAAAAACCATAGATTTTGCAGATTGCACAAATAACTACACAGTATTTAAATAAGGATTATAATTATATGAAACAAACTCCAAAAAAAAACAAGGCGTTGTTTATAGTATTCGGACTGTCATTCGTTGTCGGACTTGTATTTCTCATTATGCCATTTGCCTCCCGGAAACCTGACGGTCTTCAAAAGGTGACTGAAGACACTATGGGACTCTTAAAAAAAGACGACTTCAAACCTACGATAAATGTCCCTATGCCCGGTTATACGATACCCGGTCTAAAACATAAATTCGATACCAAACAGTATGCTGGTATAATTGGAGTATTCGTTGTGTTTGGGGTATCAGTTTTCGTTGGATACTTACTTAGGAAAAAGAGGCGCAAAAATTTATAGTCATGGTTAGATCACAAAAAGGCAGGACAAGCGTCCCGCTTGTCATCAATTATTGTCAACCAAAACGGTTGGCCTACTTGTTTCTTTCACTCCAAGTACTAATCCGTGTACCTCCGTGGTAAAACACTAGCTTGTTAACACGACAACGTGACAAACTTCAAATAAGGCTCCGTTAAATTAATCCCGTCAATTGGAAAGTCAAAACCCTGTGATGAAACATCAACAATCTTATACTTTTTCCTCGTAAAGTATTTTACCCTGGACAATATTTGAAAAAACTTCGAGAAGCCAATTTTTGCTATATTTGTAGAAAACACAAGCATTCCATCATCGCACAGGATGTTAAGTCCCATTCCGATTAATTCAGGAAAATCCTTTTCTACTGTAAAAACATTTTTCTTGCTTGTAGAGAAACTTGGCGGGTCAATAATAATCAGGTCAAATAACCGCCCCCTCTTTTGGAATATTTTGAGCCAGTCCCACACATCCCCAACAATAAACTCGTGATTTTTTACATCT
Source organism: Planctomycetota bacterium (assembly GCA_023261445.1). Lineage (GTDB taxonomy): Bacteria > Planctomycetota > Brocadiia > Brocadiales > Brocadiaceae > 2-12-FULL-39-13. The sequence continues at coordinate 4,380 of JAHFOX010000101.1, read as the reverse complement.
AATTGATTAATTAGGAAATTCTTTTTACTCCACTCTATTGCCTTCTTAGACAAGTCAACATTTATTGTCTTTACAGAGCCGCCGCGACTTGCATAAATCGAGAAAGTGGACGTGTAACAAAAACAGTTTAACACCTCCTTGTCTTTGGCAAGCGTCTGCACCTTCCTTCTATTATCACGCTGATCGAGAAAGAGTCCCGTTCCCCCGCCTTCAGAAAACGATATATTGAATTTTATTCCATTCTCAATCACCACCAAATCCTTAGGAATCTCATCCCCAAAGACTGGGCGAGTCTTTATATCCTCACCTTTTAAACGTATTTTTTCTGTAATATTTTTAGGTTGTAGAATCTTAATCAGGGCACTGCAAAGTTCGTCCTTTGCTCGTTTTTCATAAGGCTTGAAATATTGTACAAGTAGATTTTTATCGTAAACGTCCACGGTTGTCTCAGGCAAGCCGTCTCCATAAGAATTAATCAGTCGGAATGTGTTTGTGTCGGCAGGATTTATATATTTTTTTCTTAAAGATAAAGCCTTTGAAATGATTTTATACAAATGTTCATCCATCTTTAGATAAGAGCCCTATCAGAAGTGCCACTATCGTGGCGGCAGAAGTTTCCTTCTGCCGCCATTCAGGTATATTTGCCGTCAGGGGGAAACTCCCGACGGCATAGGAATTAAAGTTTAGGTTTTTTGATATACCTCTACCCTATTTCCGCCCTTTGTAATTGCGCAAGAAAGGGATGACTCTGCAGAAATGATTAGTTCTTCAAGAGATTGTCCAGCAAACTCTGATATACCAATACTTACTGTAATTCTGCCTTTTGGCTGAACATTCTCGTGTAAAAATGGATAATCGTGAATCATTGCAACAAATCTTTTTGCAAGCTTTGTTGCAGGTGAAAGCAGTGTATTTGTTAGTATCAATGCAAATGAATCGGCGCCATGCCTTACGAGAATATCAGAACCTCTAATATTTTTACTGAGCAAGTCACTGACCTTTTTAAGGACAATATTGCCATAATTTTCTCCTTTTTTATTAACATAATTACTAAAATGGTCAACGTCCAAAATCATAAGCGCCAAAAGCATGTTATATCGCGTCGCTCTATTAATTTCCTGGGCAAGTCTTATTTGAAGGTATCTGTAATTGAAAATGCCGGTCAGTTCATCTATAAGCCCAGCTCTCCTTGGATGTAAAAGTTCAATGTTATTCAAATGTTTTAGAAGTTCATTAGTGCCAAGAATATTCTTATTCAATATTTTATCTATTTGGCATGAGAGTCTCAGTCTATCATCCGCTGAAATGGTATCGGATGCAATTGCAAAAATAGGTATGTTTTTTAACGCATCGTTCTTTCTAAGCTCATTGATACATTTAAAACCGCCTTCTTTTATATTTAAATCAATAATGACAATATTTGGTCTATTTGCCAACGCAAGATTAAGCCCGTCCTTTAAATTGGAGGCAGATTGCACTATAAAACCTTCATTAGCGAGATTTTTATAAATATTATCCCGCACAGTATTATCATTAGTAACAACCATGATATTAACCGGGATTCGAGCCTTTTTTGTTGTTAGAGACAGTTCTATAAGTTTGTTCAGAAGAACGGTCTTATCCACCGGTTTTACCAGATAATCAGTTGCCCCAAGTGCAAAAGCAAGTTCTTTGTTCTCTCCTATAGAATGCATGATAATGGGGATATCACTTGTTTCAGGATTCGATTTAAGGGATTGCAGCACCTCCCAGCCATCTTTTTTAGGAAGCGTTACATCCAGGGTAATTATAAATGGTTTAAGTTCTATTGCCTTTCGTATTGCTTCTTCTCCATCATAAGCATGAGCAACCCTGTAACCGGCATGTGTAAGATGAATTGTGAGAATTTCCGTTGTAGGCACGTCATCTTCAACCACTAATACCAGCGCACCATCTTTCATTATATACGGAGTTGTTATAGGCAAAGGTTTTGGCTCTTTTGCCTCAGACATCTCTTCCTGAATGACGAAAGGCAGGTAAATATTAAAAATAGCACCCTTGCCGTATGTGCCTCCAACTTCAATCTGCCCTCCATGTAATTCTACAAGTTTTTTTGTCAATGAAAGACCAAGTCCAGTCCCTTCAGTTGCCTTTGACGGATCCAGTTGTTCAAATTCCTCAAATATTTTTTCCCTATCTTCAGGTTTAATACCTGTACCTGTGTCCCATACAGAAACTTTAAGCAATTTCTGGCCCTCTGATGCCCATGGTAAAATATCTTTATTACCTCTTATCTTTTCAATATTTACCCCAATTTTTCCACCTTCGGCGGTAAATTTAATTGCATTGCTTAATAAATTGTAAAGTATCTGTTTAAATTTAATCTTATCCGCGGTAAAACTATCAACCTCACGTCCCAGGTCTAACTTGAGTTCTATCAATTTTTTCTCAGCGAGTGGTCTTAATACCATCAGCGCTTCATTTACCGTATTTTTTAGAGGAAATGTTTCGTAAGCAAGTTCCGCTTTTCCCGATTCTATTTTCGCCAGATCCAATATATTATTTACAAGATGAAGAAGATGCTTGCCCGAAGTATAAATGGTGTTTGTATACCGTTGTTGTTTTTCGTTTAAATCGCCGAAGGTTTTTTGCAATAATATTTCTGAAAATCCAATTATAGAATGAAGAGGTGTCCTGAGTTCATGGCTGGCATTTGCGATAAAGCGACCTTTTAATTCATTTGCCCTGCACAGATCTCTGTTAATTCTCTCGAGTTCCTTTGTCCTTTCAAGCACTTTATTTTCAAGATTCAGTGTAAGCTCTTCAAGCTCTTTGTTTTTTTTCTTTAGCTCTTCTCTCAGTCGTTTCTCTTCAGTAACGTCCTTGCTTATACCTACCGTGCCTATGACGTTGCCCGCCTTATCCCTAAGTTCAGACATGGTAAGGCTTATATCAACAGGCGAACCGTCTTTCTTAAGAAGCGTTGTTTCGTAGTTATGTATCGCGCCTTTTTTCTTAATGGTATTGAGTATATTTGACCTTTCTTCCTTATCAAGATAGAATTCTGATACCTTTTTGCCTACGACCTCATCTAACCTGTAACCTAATATTCTCTCCCCACCCTTTGAGAATTTTACTAGCCTACCTTCACTGTCTGTAGTAATAATCATGTCCTGCGAATCATCTAAAGTACCCTGAAGATAAGCCAGGGATAATTCAAGATCGTGAATCAATTTGTGTTTCTGTATTGCCTGTGCTACGAAACCAGAAAAGAGACTTATAAGGTTTTTGTGTCTTTCTGTAAACTCTCTGGGTTTAAAATCATCTAAATAAAGTATGCCTGTCACAACACCACCAAGGAGAAGCGGAGATGCAAGTATAGATTTTATCCCTTCCTTTAACATGGCGGTATCATTGAAGATTGCATTCTTATCAATATCGTGAAACTCTACCGGCTCCCTTTGTTTTAATATATGATGTGTTATACCTTCGCCAGTTGGCTTCCATCGTATTCTTTCCGAAATTTCCTCACCAAAACCCCGCTGGGCAGCCATAATAAGTTCTTCACCCTCAACAAGTACAATACTGCCGGCAGGCGTTTCCGTAAGCTCCGTAGCAGAACGAAGCACTTCATCTAATACTAGTTTCAGGGTTTTTGCTCCTGTAACAAGAACTACATTACGATAAAGAATCTCCATATCTTTTTTTGATTTTTGCTGCCTGCTAACAAATTCCCAGAGTAATTTCGAGCCCATGCCTTCCAGAACTTCAATAGGATAAGGAAAGGTATCCCTAATAAATTTACTTATCTCTGGTTTACCAGTAACATTTACCACAATATCTGGTTTATGACCGTAAAGTTCCTTAATATCTTCAGCAACAAAGATTCCCCATTCCTTTGCAAGGTTCAAGCCGGGCGCATTCCTATCTTTATCAGTTACACCAACTATTTCTACATTGCCGTTGGTGTGGAACATATCGAGAAGTGCGCTCCCACCCTTGCCAGCACCGATTACGGCAATCTTTAGCATGGCGGTATCTCCATCATTTTAACGAACTTTTCTACAAGCCATGGGTCCCATTGGCCTGAGGACTTCTGATCCTTCATAAGTTTTAATACTACATCTGTATTAAAACTTCTCCTGTACGGCCTTTCTGACACAAGGGCATCAAAACTGTCTGTAACATTTATAATTCTTGCAATAATAGGTACGTCTTCACCTTTAAGACCATCTGGATAGCCTTTGCCGTCCCATCTTTCGTGGTGATGCCTTATGCCAGGTAAAATTTGTTTTAGTGAATGCAGCGGTTTGCATATCTCTTCACCAACAACAGGATGCTTTCTTATTAATTCCAATTCCTCTTTAGTAAGCAGTTCTTTCTTGTGAAGTATTTCTTCTT
>JAHFOX010000033.1 GCA_023261445.1 Planctomycetota bacterium | reverse complement strand
TGCTACCTCCTTAAAACCGTTTCTAATATTAGACAAATGTTTTCAAAAAATATTTTTTTGCAGTAAAAATTTTACCTGTTATACTACCTGCATGATAGTCTGATTTCAACTTAATATTTATGGTGGATTATGAAAATCAAATTTGTTGGCGCGGCAAGGACTGTTACAGGTTCCTGCTATCATCTTCAAACGAAAGAAGTTCAAATCCTTATTGATTGCGGCGCTTTTCAAGGTAAAGAGGAATACGAAAAAAGGAATTTTGGGCCGTTTCCATTCAAGTCATCTGAGATTCAGTATCTGTTATTAACGCATGCCCACATTGATCATTCAGGTCTTATTCCAAAACTCGTAAAAGACGGATTCAAAGGCAAGATTCTTGCTACCAGCGCCACAGTTGATTTATGCGGCGTTATGCTGCTGGATTCAGCCCACATACATGAGCGCGATACCGAATGGGAAAATAAAAAGCGAATCAGGGCTGGGAAACCGCTTATCAAGCCATTATATACAATTCAAGAGGTGTCAATTAGTTTGGCTTCTTTTAAGGGAGTTGCTTATAACGAAACAATAGATTTGGGTAATGGAATCAGGGCGCGATTTGTGGACGCAGGACATATCATTGGTTCGTCAATAATTGAATTATGGATAAAGGAAGACACCCTGGAAAAGAAACTTGTATTTTCAGGAGATTTAGGTCAGAAAGATTTGCCGTTAATTAAAGACCTTACACCTATTGAAGCAGGGGATTATGTCTTCATAGAATCAACTTACGGCAACAGAAAACACAAAGGAATAAAAGAAACCGTTGATGAATTTACGCAGGCGATTGCAGAGTCCCTCCAAAAAGGCGGTAATGTGATTATTCCTGCTTTTGCAGTAGGACGTACACAGGATATTCTTTATATTTTGAATCAATTATCAAGAGATGGGGAAATAAACCATCTTCAGGTCTTTGTAGATAGTCCAATGGCGGTACAAGCCACACGCATTACATTAAAACACCCGGAATGTTTGGATAAAGAGACCTTAGAACTTATAGAAAAGAAACAATTCCCCCGAAGTACACTTACATTAAAGTTCACGGAGTCCGTAGAGGATTCAATGGATATCAATAAGATTAAGAAGCAAGCCATTATTATATCTTCAAGCGGAATGTGTGAGGCGGGCCGCATACGGCATCATTTAAAACATAACTTGTGGCGTTCGGAATGCAGTGTCATCTTTGTTGGGTTTCAAGCTGAAGGTACTTTAGGCAGAAGGATCGTAGATGGGGCGAAGGAGGTAAAAATATTTGGAGAAGAGGTTGCTGTAAATGCCAGGATTTACACTATTGGCGGTCTTTCAGCACATGCCGACCGCGACGAACTAATTGAATGGCTCAGTAAGTTTAAAAAGAAGCCGCAGCGTGTTTTTGTGGTGCATGGTGAAGAAGAAACCTCCCTGAGCTTTGCTAAAACTATTCAGGATAAATTAAACTTAGATGTCTATGTTCCGAACATGCTGGAAGAGATTTATTTATGATCTAAAAAATGCATTTGGACGCTGATTTACGCAGATTTGCACTGATTTTTCAGAAAGATAGGATGTTACATCATCTTTCAGATGAATCTTTAAAATGTGCCATTTCCCTTGACTGTCTCTATATTGCTGATAAAATCAATTAACTTTTGGGGCTTAATTAATCATGTTAATATTCACGTTTTTTGGGATATATAAATAATGGATAAATTTGAACAGGAACGTATTGATAAACTTCAAAAACTGCGTGAAAGCGGAATAGAACCCTACGGTAAGCGATACGACAATACACAACCTATAAAGTCAGTTGTTGAGCGCTTTGTGGCAGAAAGAAACGATATAAAGATCAAAGCGGCAGGACGCATTTCAACAATGCGTCCGCATGGCAAGACTGCATTTTTGGATATCAGGGATTGGACTGGGAAAATACAGGTTTATATAAAACTCGATAAAGTTGGTCCAGAAAAATTTGAGATGTTTAAGTTGTTGGATCTGGGTGATATTGTAGGCGTGGAGGGCGTCCTGTTTAAAACCCGTACGGGTGAAATTACCATTTACGCTGACGATTTCACCATTCTGACAAAATCCCTGTTAACGCCGCCTGAGAAGTGGCACGGACTTAAGGATGTGGAGTTAAGGCATCGTCAGCGTTACGTGGATTTGTTTACTAATCCAGAAGTGATGGAGACATTTCTAAAGCGTATCAAGATTATGAAACACATCAGGCAGTTTCTTGATGAACGCAGTTTCGTAGAAGTTGAAACACCCATGATGCAGTCCATTCCCGGCGGCGCTGTGGCAAGGCCTTTTATCACACATCACAATGCACTCGATATTGATCTCTATCTGAGAATTGCGCCTGAACTTTACCTGAAAAGATTGCTGGTGGGCGGTATGGAACGCATATACGAGATTAACCGCAATTTCAGAAATGAAGGCATCTCCACGCGGCATAATCCTGAATTTACCATGATGGAACTGTATCAGGCATATAGCGATTATAACGGCATGATGGAGCTGACGGAGAGCCTTATAACATCGCTTGTAAAAGAATTGTACGGCGGATACGAAATACCCTTTGGGGAAAAAAAGATTGATATGACTCCGCCATGGCGGCGCGCTACATTTTGTGAATTACTGAAAGAACATGGCGGCGTGAGTTTTGAAGACGAAGAAGGTTTAATCAGAAAATCAAAAGAATTAGGGCTAGAAACCAAAGGTGTGGACAGGGACAATATGGCTAACAATATCTTTGAGCAAGTGGTAGAGCAAGCATTGTGCAATCCGACCTTTGTATTAGACTATCCTACCTCAATATGCCCGTTAACAAAGGCATGTGAACACGATCCTCGTTTTGCCCAACGGTTTGAGTTGTACATTGCCTCAATGGAAGTGGCTAATTCATACTCGGAGCTAAATGATGCTATTGAACAGGATAAGCGGTTACGTGAGCAATTAGGCACTGAAGCCGATATTGCCGGCAAGCTGGACGATGACTTCTTGACTGCGTTAAAATATGGTATGCCGCCGGCTGGCGGGCTTGGGATTGGCATTGACAGGCTTATCATGATTTTAACAAACAATATTTCAATCAGAGAAGTCATTCTTTTCCCTCTACTCAAACCAAAATAAGTGAAGAGAGATAACGTAGAATGAAACACAGGGATACGGAGAAGCTAGGAAGCTGAGAGGTTGGGAGGCTAAACTCTGATTTTTTACATGCCAGTTTTTTTCTGTGTTTCAAATTTATAAAACCTTGCTTTTTTAGTAAAGTTTTTAAGCCGTGTGTCTTTTTAATTTGTTGGTCTTATAACATATTAAAATCTGTGTAAATCTGCGTAATCTGTGTCCTGTTTTTGGTTGTGGCTCTGCCACCTTGTGTTTCCTGCGGTAATCTTAACTATTACAAAAATGGCAAAGATTGATAAACCTCTATATATAGCAATATCTCTTGATATTGATCCCGATGCAAACAGCGCTGTTGAAGGACGGCACGATGCACTTTCCCACCCATTAAAAGACGGCAGGGTATCAATAGAAGCTTGTAAAATGGGATTGCAAAAGACATTTGATTTGTTAAACAAATATAATATAGAAGCAACCTTATTTTACGAGGCGCGAACAGCTCAGATGTTAATTGAAGACGGGTTGGATTTGCCCAAATTATCCGAAAGGCATGAAGTGTCGTGTCATTCCCTAAAACACGAAGATTTTTTAGGCAAAGTGTCTGGTTTGCCTATGGGAAAAAAATCTATTGAGGAAGTTGTTGTGAAAGCGAGGGAAATACTAAAAAAAATGTTTAAAAGAGAAATAAAGGGATTCCGTGCGCCTTATACAAGAATTAATCAGCCTGTTGTGAAGGTCTTGGAACGATTGGGATTTAAATACGACTCCTCTGAAACAGTATCTTTTGGCGCCGAATGGGTTGGTAATCCATTTCCGCTGGAGGCGTACGATTCGGGTCTCATGGAGTTGGCTTTACCTTGTTTTTATGATACAAAGGGGGAAAAGATGTCTTCTTATCTATGGGCTGTTTTTGAAGGTCGAAGGGATTTTGGGGAATACATTGATGCGGTTTTACGTGTGAAAGATATGGCAAATGGCGGGCTTTTTATTTTTTCGACCCACCCATGGCATTTGTACGTAGATTGCACTGGAAGACCATTTAGCGAGAAACAAGCAAGAAGTAATCTGCAAAATTTAGAACAAATACTTTCCCACCTAAGTCAAGTGCACGGAACACAGATAATCCGACAGGATAAATATATGGAAAAATGGTTAGTTAAACAGATACCTCAATCACTTCAGTCTGATCCAGTCAGATAAGCCATTAAGACGGCATTCAATCACAGTAATATTATTTACTGCTTTACGAAATTCTAAACAAAAAAACAATTGTAAGAATTAGCCAAATATGCTACAAAATTCGTGTCGGGGCACTGATTTTGATTAAATGGAGATGAGTTCTATTTGATGCATAAGGTTTTTATTAGAGGTATTAGTAAAACAATGTTACGAGTTTTAAATGTCATTTTCATCGTGTGTGTTTTTTTGATTATTCAAAACACGGAGAGCGCCGATTCTGTTCGCCCAGATACAAGGGAAATCACAAAGGAGAATCAGTCTGTACTTAATGTGTTTACGTGGGTGGATTATATAGAGCCGGAAATTTTTTCTGATTTTGAAAAGGAATTTCGTGTAAAAGTTAACGTTGAATTTTATGACGACGAGAATGTGATGTTTTCGGCAATCCAATCAGAGCCGGGGCGATTTGATATTACTTTTCCGAGCGATTCTATGACAGATTGGATGATAGAGGCGCTTTTATTATCAAAACTCGATGTGTCTCATATTCCCAATATTGAAAATCTTGATGGAAAATTTAGAAATCTTATAAACAAAAGGTGGAAAAAATACTGTGCCTCGATTGATTGGGGGGTTACGGGTATTGCTTATAATTCGAAATATGTAAAGGAATCAGTAGATAGTTGGGGGATTTTTTGGAGCACAAAATACAAAGGACGGATGGCGCTGGTAAACGATAGTTATGAAGTCATGTCGGTAGGGCAAAAACGCTTAAATTACCCGTTAAATCCAACCGATCTCAGAGAATTAGACGAAGCGTTAAAGATATTAAAGGAACTGAAGCCGTTGCTCCACGGGGAAGGTTTTCTGCCTTATGATAGGATAAAAGAATGGTTGCTGAATGAATCATTATGGATTGCTCAATGTTACAATGGAGACGCAGCCCTGATTAATGAAGAAAATAACAATATAAAATTCGTTATACCAAAAGAAGGCACAGCTTATTGGTTGGATAATATAGCAATCCCGGTTGGCGCTAAAAATAAGCAGATGGCGGAAAAATTTATTAATTTTATGCTCAGACCGGATATTGGCGCAAGGCAGGCCAACTATTCGTATTATGCCAGTTGTAACAAAAAGACAAGGCGATTGGTAAAGAAAGAGTTGTTGAATAATCCTTATATCTATATGAGAAAAAATACGTTAAATAAGCTAGAAACCTATGGGGACGTGTCTTCTGAAATACGTAACAGATATAATAAATGCTGGAACGAATTATTAGATTGATAAGCCGTCTTTAAATTGAATATGAGTAAAACCAAGAGAATATCCAACGCCTTCTTCCTGATGTTATGGGGATTAATTGTTGTTAATTATTTTGGACTGGCTGTAAGAGACCTTCGGGCAGCAACGCCAAAAGACATCAGCTCGTCTGTGCTTAATGTGTACACGTGGGTGGATTGTCTTGATCCTGAGATTGTTTCAGATTTTGGAAAAGAATTTAACGTCAAAGTGCATGTTGATTTTTACGACGATGAAGACGTGATGTATTCTCTCGTGCAGTCCCAACCGGGAGGATATGATGTTGTTTGTCCTACCGACTATATGGTTGATTTAATGATAAGAACTAAATTGTTGTTGGAACTAAATATGAGGCAAATTCCAAATGCGAAAGATATAAAATCAAGATTCAGGACGCTGATAAACAGAAAATTTGAAGTGTTTGAAATCCTTAATCCAGATGTCCAAAAAAAGTTTAATGAACATTGGGGTGAATTAAGTTCAAATTAACTAATGAAAAATATAAGTGTATTTAGGCGGTTAGGGTTTAAAACAACTGTACTTATCTCATTAGTAGCGTTTTTGCCGATGTTCATTGGTATATATTATCTGTTTAGAAGTACCGAGAGTTATATGGAAAAGAAGGCACAGAACGATCTTGAATTACTGGCTAAAAGTACGGAGAAAGAATTATGCCGCTTTATGTGCAGTTGTATAGTTGATATAAAGATATTGGCTGATAATGAAATTATGAAAAGCCTGAATATGTCTGTAGATAAAAAACTGTCAGAAATGAAAAAAATTCAAAATTATTACAAACGTTTCGAAGACGTTACTATGGTTAATGGAAAAGGTCGTGTGATTGCTTCTACAACATATAATTATCGCGGCGAATGGAAGTCGAAAAAGTGGTTTCAGGAAGCGATGAAAGGTAATATATTTGTTTCTGATGCGTATATTATACTAGACCCTTATGAAATTGTTGTTGCTATCGGAGTTCCGTTGAGGGACGAAAGTGGCAGGATACAGGCGGCGCTTGTTGGCAAGCTTAATATGGAACGTCTGTGGGATATTGTAGATAATATAAATATAGGTAAGACAGGATTTGTTTCAATTGTGAATGGCCAGCATTACTTTGTCTCACACCCTGACAAGGGGAATTTGTTCCAATATGCACCGTTTGATACTGATAAGCAGTTTGGAATTGTGTATAATGTGGGGGCTAAATCAGAAACATTAATTTATAGTGCAGTGAGATGTGTAGGCCGTTTTGGTTGTATGTCTTCGAATTGGCGAATTATTGTGGCACAGGAAAGATGGGACTCTTTGTACAACTTATGGAGGTTAAAATATAATGTTGGATATATTTTAATTATTGGCATTTTCGCAGTAATAATAGCGAGCATCATGGTTTCGAGAAGGGTAGTAAAACCTATACATGATTTAATAAGAGAGATGAGAAAGGTATCTGGTGGGGAGTTAAGCCATAGAATAGAGATAAAAAATAAAAGCGAGTTTGGATTATTAGCGGCATCGTTTAATGATATGACAATGCGCCTGGATAAGAGAAGGCAGGAAGTGCAGGAGAAAACAAGGGCATTGGAAGAGGCAATTGAAAAGATTAACGAATTGAACATTACACTAGGAAAAAAAGTGGAGGAAAGAACTAGAGAATTGGAAGAAAAACAACATCAATTGCTCCAGTCTAGTAAATTAGCGGCGGTAGGTCAGTTAGGGGCTGGAGTTGCGCATGAATTAAACAATCCCATGTCAGGTATCCTTGGCTATGCTCAGTTTATGTTAGAAATGATAGACAGCGGGAATTTAAAAACAGAAGATATTCATACGTTTAAGAAATATCTGCAACATATAGAAAATGGGGCGCGCCGCTGTAAAGAAATTGTGATGAATTTGCTGGGTTTTACAAGGAAATCAACTGAAAATTTTGAATCTCTGAATGTAAACAAAGTTATATCAGATACATTATCTCTGATAGAGCATCAGTTATTATTGAATAAGGTTAAGGTGGTTAAGGATTTGGATGATAATGTAAAACAGGTTGATGGGAAGGCATCTCAGTTGCAGCAGGTATTTACAAACTTGATTGTAAATGCGCAGCAAGCAATGTCTGAAGGTGGCCAGTTGTTTATTTCTACCAGAAATGTGGAGGGCGGCGTGAAGATTGAATTTATGGACACTGGCTGCGGGATTCCCGAGGAATACAAAAGCAGACTATTCGAACCGTTTTTTACTACGAAGATAGACTGGAAAGGTACTGGACTTGGTTTATCAATATGCTATGATATTATAAAAAACCATAATGGAAATATTACTGTAAAGAGCCACGAGGGTGAAGGAACCGCATTTACAATAACCTTACCAATAACGGATATTAGTGATGAATAAATTAAAAGAAGTTGAAGGTGCCGCAACAGTTCGAATATTAGTGGTAGATGATGAGGAAATAGTCCGCGACATGCTTTCAGATGCCCTCTCACATGATGGTTACAATGTACAAGTTGCAAAAGACGGTGAAGATGCGATTAAGCAAATTGAAAATGCACCATTTGAAATTGTAATTACCGACCTTAAGATGCCGGGCATTGATGGTTTGGAAGTATTAAAGTATGCGAAAAAGACAAATCCTGATATATGTATATTGATGATAACGGCGTATGGCACTGTGGGATCCGCCGTTACTGCGATGAAATTAGGGGCGTATGACTACATATGTAAACCTTTCGAGCTGTGTGAAATGAAAATTATTATTGAAAAAGCCATAGAACGACAAAGGCTGTTGCATGAGTCGCGCTTGGTAGAGTCTTATAAATTCCTTTCCATTACAGATTGTTTGACCAAGATATATAACTGCAGATATTTCGATGAATTTATAGATAGAGAAATAGAGAGAGTTAAAAGAAGTTCAGGCGTTTTTTCTCTAGTGTTTGTAGATGTGGATAATTTTAAGCAATATAATGATGTAAATGGACATATAGCAGGAGATAATATACTTCGGGAATTGGCTGAAGTTTTGTTGGCTTCGACAAGAAAGACAGATTTTGCGGTTAGACATGGCGGGGAGGAATTTGTGCTTGTCTTACCGGATACAACAATAGAAGGCGCTTTACATTTAGCAAGCAGTACCGCACAGGTAATACAATCTAAGAAATGGAGATATGTCAGTGCCCTTCCTAAAAAAAGGATTACAGTTAGCATGGGAGTTGTAACATTTCCTAGAGATGCACTTATTAAGGAAGTTTTGATAAAGAAAGCCGATGAAGCTATGTATTATTCAAAAAATAATGGCAAGGATAAGATATGCTATTTTAAAGAAGGCAACATTGTTGAATATGAAGAAGCTGCCATACACCAGCCGAAACAAACAGAGACAGAGTAGTATCGTAAATATTGTACTGAAGATTTATGTCTTTCACTTGGCGGGTTCAAGTTTGTAACTTGAACCCAAATATTTTGCAAGATCAAAAACGTTTGTGACAAATCAAAATCAGTTGTTCAGGTTGCAAACCTGAACCCGCGATGGTGGGGTCTAACAACCGGAAATTAATTTAGAAATGAAACTCACATACCTAAACCAGAAACAAAGGGGGATGAAAATTATCGCCTTCCCTTAGTCCCTCCCATCAAGCGAGGGAGAACTCCCTCTCTTCTCGGAGACCGTATGCATGAATAATTTTAATCAGGTTGGCTATATAATATATTATAAATGCAATTTGGTACTATAGTAAACATCATAAATAAGTAGACATAATAACACTGACGTGTCATTCCCACGAAAGTGGGAATCCAGAAAAATAGCGTAGAAAACTGGATTCCTACTTCCCGATTATTACAGTCGGGGACAAGCTTTGCAGGAATGACGACTTTCTTTTGTCGTTGACTATATATGTAAACATTAAAATACATTACGACACAGTCTCTCAAGTGAGGGGAGATTTTTTATATTCCCTCTCTCCTTGCGGGAGAGGGTCAGGGTGAGGGGGATTTTCAGGTGAAAATAATTAATAGGCATTCGATTTGGATATTTTTACTGATATTTTGCATTATTGCTGGTTGTGGAAGTAAGGCAGACCATCATAACAAACAGGGACTTATTTTTTACAATAAAAGGAAATATGACGAGGCGATTGCCGAGTTCAAGAAAGCGTTAGAGCTGAATCCAGGTCATTATGATGCGCACTTCAATCTTGGCGCTGTTTATTCCTCAAAAAATATGCTCGATGAGTCAATAGCGGAATTAAAAAAAGCCATTGACGTAAACCCCAATGAACCTAAGGCGCATTACAACATCGCATTTGCCTATGTGCTTAAGGAAAAGGTTGCCGATGCAATTTCTGAGTATCAAAAGGCAATAGAATTATTTACGGCAAGAAAAGATAAAAAAGAGGCAGATGGGTATCTTTATATGGCGGTTGCTTATAGTTTGATAGAAAAACACAATGAGGCGCTTAACGCATGCAAGAAGGCAATAGAAATTAATCCTGAACTGGAAGATGGTCATTATTTTCTTGGCGTTTGCTATTACAAAAAGGATATGTTTGACGAGGCGATTGCAGAACTTAAAAAAGCCGCTCAGTTAAATCCAAAAGCAGAAAAACCGCATAATTTACTTTTTACCATTTACGATAAACTCGGCAGGACCGAAGACGCCATAGAAGAAGATCGGATACTGAAACAGCTTGCAATGCAGAGGGTAGAACAATGAAAGATTTAGAAAAAAATATTGGTAAAGAAAGCGACCTGAAAGCACTTGAACAAGCCCTTGCCTTAGAAATTGAAGCAATAAAGCGATATCACGAACAACACGATATTGTAAAGGATCCAGAGATCCACACATTGCTGGAAGGCTTACATAGAAATGAAGTTGATCACGAGAAGATTATTCGGGAACATATTATACGGCTGATTGGAAGCGGAAGTGATAAAATAAACTCTTAATTAGTGATTTCTATAAAGAAGTTTTTTGGCATTTATTTTGTTTACAAGACTTCTTTCATTTATGTTAGGAGAAGTTATGCATGGTGGATATTTATCAATTATTAAGATGATAGAAGCTGATATTGAATTTGAGAAGGATGCCGTCCGAATATATACCGAATTTGCAGAAAAAGTTCACGATCCACAGTTAAAGGAGTTATTTACGGAGTTTGCCACGTCTGAAACAGGACATGTCAATGGACTTCGAAGGATAGTGCAATCTATTAAAGACGGAGAGCATGAAGTGAAGTTTTATTGTCCTGTATGCGGTTGGGAAGTTAGCTTTGGGAAGAAACCAGAAATAAGGGATCAGGCTAGGTGCCGTATGTGCGGGGTTATATTTGAATTGGTTGAGACAGGCGGCGATTACGATATCAGAAGATTATAATTATGGATATAAGAGTGTACAGAATATCAACGTGCCATTGGTGTGATAAGGTGGAATCCTTTTTGAAGAGGCACAGTATAAATTACAGAACGATTGTAGTTGATTTATTGGCTGGAAATGAGCAGGAAAGGGCGATTGCGGAGTCCTATCATCTCAGTAAGCAACGTTCGTTTCCTGTTACATATATTGATGGTACTTGTGTAATCGGGTTTCATGAATCGAGGTTAAGACATTTATTGAAATTGCCTTCCAAGAAAGAGGAACAAGAGGAATCCAAATTAAAAGACGTTAAAGGAGATATTGATTTATTCTCAAGTGGAAAAGAAAGACACGAGATTACCGGGAAAATGCGTGAATGGCTGGCGCAGGAAGCAAAAAATCATGGCTACACAATTAATCCAGACCAAAAAGTAGTTGAAGAAATCCTTGCAGGACTGGCTGTTAATGAGAAACGTTACGGGTATAAGGCGTGTCCCTGTCGTTTGGCTACAGGAAAGTACCAGATGGATTGTGATATTATCTGCCCGTGTTCATATTGTTTTCTGGATGTAGAAAAGAATGGAAGGTGTTATTGTTCGCTCTTTGTATCAGACTGGTTCGTTTCTGGTGATTCTTCCTTGCCAGAATATATACCTGATACAAGGGAGCGCAGTGGAACTACGGAGAGGACGATAGACGTTGTTAATGAGGAAACGCCGAAACCGGTTGTTGAAACGCCTGCTGTATTGTATGCAACCCACATAAAAGTAATAGGATTTATGCAAGATACATCAGATAGAAATAAAACAAAAGATGGTTTCTTGAAAGCAGCCGGTGCATTGAATATTCCCGGTTATTCTGTTCAGTGGAGTGAGGATACAGCTTATGCAGGCACAAAGGTTGATGATGCAAAGGTTACAATAAAACTCAGGCAGGACGCTGATGCGTGTACTTATCAGGTTATGTGCAAGGCGGATAATGGGAAAATGATAAGCGGCGAAAAAATCTTTCAAATGCTGGATTTCGCAGAATGCAAAAATAAATTATTTGAGTGTTATATAATTGAGAAAGGCAATCTTAATATAAATCAGGTTTTGCCTGACGAAAAAAGGTATCTAAGCTGTCTTCACCTTGATAAACGTACACCTGTTCCGAGAATTTGGGCAGTATTTGAAATGGAAGGCGCAGATAAAGACACGTTTATGATAGACGCTGTAAGTCATGAAGACTATATGTTTGGTAAGATTGTGGAAGATATCGCGGCGCTTGAGACAAACTACAATCTTTTGATTATGGAAAGACAAAGATATACTTTGGCTGTGGATAAACTAGACATGTTAGAATCTACTGTTGTATCCAAAATGGGCACTATTAGTATGAATCTGCCAAAATCTCAGCCAGAAACTTTAAAAGAGTGGCTGCATGGATTAAGTAATAACTTCGGTGAAATCTCAGGCATTGCAGAAGAAGCCCGGCAGCGAATGAACTACACGATCTTGAGAAGGGATGCAATTCGGAAAATATTTAATGAGTGGGGTGAAAGTAATGAAGGTCTTAATTATCCATCAATATCCAGGTTCTTGTTAGAAAGAGTGGATAGCCTTGGCGATCAATACCAGCGGCTTTTTATGCGTATTGACAGCATACGCAGGGAAATGTCCGATTTGATTACTATGTTACGCACAAAGATAGACCTGATTTTACAGGAGCAAAGCCTTGAACTTCAAAGAAGTGTGGACGAAACGACAAAGACACAGATGATAATGCAGCATACCGTAGAAGGCATGTCTGTAATCGTGCTTTCTTATTATACTATTCATCTGGCTGGTTTTATCTTTGAAGGTTTGGAGTCGAGTCATATTATTAATATTTCCGTGCAGACTGCAAAGGCTATTTTTATACCAATAGCAATAGCGATAAGCTGGTATCTGACTTTTCGCGCAAGGCGGTTTATTAAGAAACATAGCAGTAAAAAATCAAAATAATTTATGGAGGATAACGGAAGTGGAAAAGGATATTGCAAAGGTTGTAATAAATGAAGGGCAAATTAGAAGTAAACTTTTTGAATTATCAAAGACGTTGATTAACGATTATAAAGATAAGGAATGGACAGTTATTGCAATCCTCAATGGAAGTCTTGTGTTTCTTGCCGACCTCATTCGGCTTATTCCTTTTCCTATTAGATTAGACACCGTTGATGCCACTACGTATGGCGAGTCCACCTTTCCGAAAGCCGAGACGAAGGTCATGCGGCAGTTTAAAATTGATATAGAAGGTAAGCACGTGTTAGTGATTGATGATATTATTGATACGGGAAGCACTTTGAAAATGATAATGGATGATATTAAAAGTTACAGTCCGAGAAGCCTTAAAAGCTGTGTTCTTTTGAATCGAACGGGCAGGAGACGATTCAATATCGAACCTGATTATTCTTGTTTTGATATCGGGGACGATTTCGTTGTTGGATATGGATTAGACTATAATAATAAATACAGAAATTTGCCATTTATAGCCGTGCTTAAGGATGAATGTTATCGCAGTGAAGGTCGTATAGCGTGATATGTTTTCACGGATTTCAAAATAGTTGTGCATAAAA
Organism: Planctomycetota bacterium; assembly: GCA_023261445.1. Classification (GTDB taxonomy): domain Bacteria; phylum Planctomycetota; class Brocadiia; order Brocadiales; family Brocadiaceae; genus 2-12-FULL-39-13. The sequence goes on along the minus strand of JAHFOX010000033.1, from coordinate 6,223 downwards.
AAGTTACTGAAATCGTGAGGAAACTATTCTTTGAAAGCTGTTTTTGTCCATTTGACTGGTAGTCGCAGGGGAAATACAGAAGTTTTTGCTTCTGATAAGATATCTGTTGGTACGGACGTCTCGAATGACCTTCATTTTGATCCTGATATAGATAAAAACACATCAAATCATCACGCCGAGATACAATTCAATGAGTGCGACTATGTTTTACATGACAAGGGAAGCACAAACGGAACACTGGTAAATAATAGGTTGGTTAGTGAAATTGTGCTTAAAGACGGCGACATGATAGAGTTTGGCGCTGGCGGTCCAAAGATACGATTCCGAATTAAGTCGGATGAAGGTGATGTTTGCAAGCCGTTGATAGAAATATTAGAAGACTCGTTTGGTATTGCACGCACTTCTCAAGGGGGACGGCTTACTACGGCAACGTCGTTTTTTAAGCAGCTTCTGATGGAGGCATTTACTCAGTCTTCACGATCGTTTAAGATTGGAATTTTCATAGTTCTTTTTATTATTTCAGGCAGCCTGATAACGTATTTCTACGCACAATATGCCAGACTATCAAAGACCGTGGAGATAGTACGAATCCTTGAAATTGAAAGGTCTGTTGCCGAAAACATAATCAAAAAGTGTAGTAAGGGAGTTTGCCTTATTCAAGGTACCTTTTATTTCTTTGATGAGACGACTGGCGAACCACTCATGATGATGGGCAAGGGACAACGCGGAATCAACGAATACACAGGCACAGGCTTCCTTGTTAGCGCAGATGGGTTGATTCTGACCAACCGCCACATTGCTGAACCATGGTGGGAGATGGAAATGTCTCCTTACATTCATTTAGAGTCCACAATTAAGCCAAAATTTGAAGTGTTCAGGGCATTTTTCCCGGATATTAAAGAACCGTTTCCTTTAAAAGTAGAAAGGATTTCCGACGAGGTAGATGCGGCAATGCTTCGTATAGATATTCGAGATGCAAATATTCCAGCACTCGAATTAGACTACACGGGAAAAGGCGCAGTGGTTGGCGAACCAATTATATTGTTAGGGTATCCGGCAGGGGTCAATGCCATATTTGCAAAAACAGACCCGGAGATTGTAAAACAGCTATTTAATATGCCGTTTATCCCATTAGTACAGGAACTTTCAAACTGGGGTTTGATAAGACCGCTTTCCACGCAGGGACATTTAAGCGATGTTATGCAGAACAGGATTGTCTATGATGCGCAAACTACCACGGGCGGCAGCGGAGGTCCAATCTTTAATAATAAAGGAAAAGTAATCGGAATAAATTATGGAATCTTTCCGGGGTTTCGGGGTTCCAACTTTGGAGTTCCAATAAGTTATGGCATAGATTTGTTCAAATCATTATCGTCTGGTAAATGAGATTTTAACATGGAAACAAATGTGCGTTATTGTAAATAAAAAATTAAAAAGACATGCTTAATTTTTATCTTTGATTTTTGACTTATATAATTGTAAGTTAAAGTTGTGATTTCAATATATTTTATTAGTTATATTTAGATAAAAAGAGGGAAAACAAAGACGTGAGTGAAAAGAAACATAATAAAGGTAGATTAGGAGCGATTTATTATATAATTTTTTTTATGATTATATCGGCTGTGTTTTGCAGTTCGTTGCACGCACACTCTGATTGTCCTCCTATATCTTGCCTTGGAAGCGGGGTTGACAAATTTAATGTTACTTATGCTGCCCCGAGTATGTTTACATGTGGGAATTTGGGATGTCATTATCAGTATCCAGTTAATATAGGCAAGGCTAAATTTAATTTATTTGTTAAAGACAAATGCGAACCTGGCGAAATAGTGGATATTCTTGTGTCTTTTGAAAAAACAACTACGGAATTCCATGGCTTTGAAATTACCGCACAAGATTTTTATTTTGACCGATTAGTGGGAACCTTCATAAATGTTGAAGGTGGTGACGATACCCAGATAATAGGCAGTGAACACTTTGTAACCCATACAAAAAAAGGCACAAGTCAAAAATTCTGGCATGTAAAATGGCAGTCGCCTCCGGCAAATACTTTTGTGGCTAATCCTGTAAGGTTCTATGCAATGGGGATTGAAGCCAACAATGACGGCACTTCAATGGGTGATTATGTTTACAAGGCAACAAGGCTTGTAACTGTCGAAAAAAAGAAGATTCAAAAACCACAAGTACGCACAATTAAGACGGAGTAGTTAATCTAATGAAATTAAAAATATTAGTTTTTGGGTTTATGCTTGTCATGGGCATAGCCCAAATAACCAACGCCTCCCAGCTTGATTTTTCGTGGGGCGCTCCTAAAAATTACATACATAATAAAGGCACAGACGGTGAGGTTAAATATATTATATGGTTTTACAATCTTGGGAACACCACAGACAAGCCTATATTAGTGCCAATAGAAGTGTTTTTAATGACTGATACCGTAGAAAAGCATCTTGACGCTTACTATCCTGAAATTATGGAGCATGTAGCAAAACTAGATGATGATTATAAAGAAGGCAAGAAGTATCAATATGCCGCGATTGCAAAGGGGGAGCTTGCTCCTATGGCTACAAAACATTGTGTGGCTATGTTTGAGGATGTAGATCCTAAAGCAAAACGCCTCGATATATTTGTAACAGGTATATCACATTTCTTTTTCTGGCGGTGGAGGATGATTGATTATTCTTACAAGATTACCTATGAAAGGGAATTTGACCGCTGGAAGTTAATAGAGCATGGAATGAGTAAAGATTCGTCGCATCGTGCTTATGAATTTGAAACAAGGGGTTGGTGAAAGAATGTATAGTATAAAAATTTCTGTTTGGACACGGGTAATCACAGATTGTTCACAATATGAGAAGAATTAATTATAAAAAGCAAAAATCGGTGTCCTAATTCAATATATAATATCTTAACCAGATATAAATGTTTGATACGATGATCGTTTCGATGGTAATTGGTATTGCATAGATAATAAATTTCTTGAACGAAATTGGATAACCTGCCTTTTCGGCAAGTCCTATGGTGATAACATTGGCTGATGCTCCAACAGGCGTACCATTACCTCCAAGACATGCCCCTAACGCTAAAGACCACCAAACGGGCATAAGTGTTGAATGCTGGACGACTGCTTTAAAATCCATTCCGGAAGGCAATATCGCATGTGCAGTGTCCGTAACCAGGGGAATCATGCTTGCTACAAAGGGGATGTTGTCCACAATTGCCGAACTAATGGCAGAAAACCACAGGGTAGTAATTGCCGTGACAAACATGTCATCTGCGCCTGGATTTGTTAAGGAAATCATACCTTCAGAGAGTTTGGAAATTAAACCTACCTTAATGACACCGCCAACGATGATAAACAGTCCGATAAAAAAGAATAATGTGGGCCATTCTAATTCCTTAAGTACGTGATGCGGGCTTTCCTTTGATATGATAAGCAGAACGGCAGCCCCTAAAATGGCAATCGTTGCAGGCTCGTAATGGAGTATGCCATGGAATATAAAGCCAAGAACGACCATTCCCAATATACTAAGTGATTTTTTTAACAGACCATAATTTTTAATAAGCGCATATTCATCAATTGCCAGTATCTTTTGCCGTATATCTTCTTTGACGTGGAGTTTTCTTCCAAATATGAGTCTTATGGTTAACAGGAAAAATGCAAAAATAAAGAGGACTGCTGGTGCCGTATGATAGACAAAATCCATAAACGTAAGCTGTACCTTGCTGGCAATCATGATATTTGGCGGGTCGCCAATGAGCGTGGCTGCACCACCTATGTTAGAAGCCATAATCTCGGATATTAAGAATGGAAAGGGATCTAACCCTAATTCGTCAGCAATAAATAAGGTAACCGGAACCAAAAGTAACACAGTTGTAACATTATCAAGGATAGCGGATAGTACAGCAGTAATGCCGGTAAAGAAAATGAGAATTACAAGAGGTTTCCCTTTTGCCAGCTTTGCAGACTTTATTGCCAGGAACTGAAACAAACCAGTTTTGCTAAGGATGTTGACGATAATCATCATGCCGATTAGAAGGAATATGACGTTGTAATCAATTGCATATTTTTCTTCATAAAAGGCATCATGCTGACTTACGATTTTAAGTATTATCATCAAGCCGGCGCCAATTAAGGCGACCTTTGTTTTGTCAAGCTTTTCTGAGACAATTAGTCCGTAAGATACAATAAAAATAGCAGTGGCGATCCAGAATGTCATGGGTTCTCTTTTCTTATAATCTATGTTTATTATTCGATAAGGACTTTGGTTATTTGTTTTATCAGGGTTAGGCGTGGTACGATTCCAACTACCTTGCCGTTTCTAACCACGGGAATGGTGTGTATCTTATTTATAACCATGAGAGCGGCAGCCTTGATTATTGGGTCTTCTTCACGTACCGTGCAAGTTGTTTTTGACATAATTTCGTTAATAGTCAGATTTTTACTTTCTAGGCATTTTCTTTTAAAATAATCTGCATCCATTACTGATATAAGAGACTCATCAACTGTTATGTACTTAGGGACAAGCACCTTTATAATATCTCCTTCAGTTACAATTCCCACCAGCTTATCCTCTCCATCAACCACAAAAACAACGTGATATTTTACCTCACCCAATATCTTTATGAGACGTTCGAAGGTATCTGAGGTTCTAATAATATCAGGCGAAGAGTCCATAATGTCCTTTACTTTCATAGTTTTATACTCCTCTTAAATTAACGTTCTTTCGAGGTAGAATAATGTTTATAAGGTATTGATGGTGTGCCTTGGGATTATACCCACAATATATATATCGTCTTTTTTATTCCCCCCAAATATCGAGTAGGATATGCTTCATATCAGTTTTCCGTCTTTTCCAGTTTGTACCATCATAATAAATTGCACAGGACTTATTCAATCTTTTTAATATAACTCCTGTGATCTTCAGGGTTGTTGATGGATACATTACTAAAGGGCACCTTCATAACACAGCCGAATTATTTAGACATGTAAAAAATCTATTGATATAATTTCCATAATTTATGGGAAAAGATTTAGATTTGTTAAATTGCACTCATTGTGGCCAGCCATATCGTATTGCTGATGAATACGGCGAAAAAAAGAGTATGATATGTTCAGGCTGTGGTTCGAAGGTTATTCCCTTAATTACCGAGAAAACAAGCGGAAGGGATACGAAGGGGTTTTATGCGTTATTGGGATTCTTTGCGATTGTTGCCCTTTTAGGTGCGCTGGGCGCTATAATGCTGGTGCATGGCTGGAACTTCTGGGTCACATTTGTTTTGACAGGTGGAATTATTTATTTAGTAGGTAAAATTTTTATGGTTAAATATAAAATTAGTGAAATTGGCGAGCCTTTATCGTTGGAAACAATTTCGGCAGATTCCACTGCAAAATGCACAACAGATTTCGACCGATTGGTGATAGGTGCGATTAATGAATTACCTCATAATTTAAAGGAACGGTTATCTAATGTGGCTGTAGTTGTTGAAGACAAACCAAACAGCGATGTCCTGAACAAATTGAAGTTAATGCCAAATACCGCATTGTTGGGGTTGTTTGAAGGTGTGCCAATGAATAAGCGGAGTGTATGGCACTCCGGAACACTGCCTGAAAGGATTACGGTATTTCAGAAGAATATTGAAGCCGTATGCCATTCAGAAGAGGAAATTAAACAGAGAATTAAAAAAGTAATACGGCATGAAGTGGCGCATTTTGTTGGATTCACCGAAGAAGAAATAAAGAGAATGGGTTATTGAAATGTAGGCTATTTAAGTAAAGTTTTTGTGTAAAATTACCTTTTGTTTGCATCAATTATACCGTACTCATGAAAGATATTTATGATAAAAGGTGTAAATCTTTTTAGCGGCATTGGAAGAAAACTACTCTGCTGGTTTTTGTTACTTTCCATCTTGCCTATCTTAACAGTTGCCGTTCTTACCTATCGGTATGCAAGGGAGACTATCAAGGACGAACTCCTTAACGAAGAGGCGTTCCTTGCCGATGGAATAAAAAATCATATCCTCACCATTCTGGATGCAGGTGAATATTCATCTCAGTTTTTTGCGTCTGATGAATTTATTCGAAGGCATTTAGAGATACTAAATTATAATCCGAATGATAAGCACGTCGTTAAAAAGTTTAATGATTACATGATATACAAAACGAATCTCAATAAGGACTTTTACGAAACCTTTATTCTAAATCCAGCAGGAATTATCGTGGCAT
>JAHFOX010000032.1:17669-19847 GCA_023261445.1 Planctomycetota bacterium | reverse complement strand
GGCACCACATCAGAAAGGAAGAACGCAAGAAGTATCTCAAGAATGCATACCGAGTTCTTCTCACCCGTGCTCGGCAAGGCATGGTTATTGTGATTCCTCCTGGAGATGCTGATGACCCAACACGCATCTCTGCGTTTTACGATGAAACTTTCAATTATCTAAAAAATATTGGCTTTTTGATGATTTAGTATGTTGCTTATTGAGTACCATAACATAGGAGTTTTGACAGAGCAGTTCCATCTTAGAATAAATTTGAGAAATAATATTATAAAATACAGAAAAATAAAATTCAATGTTTGTGATGGCAAATTATTTACTATAAACGAGAACGGCCCAAAACTGATGTCTGATTACCTTAAACTATCCTTGGACAGCAGGGTTTCTGAAATCCAGTATACAATTGACCTTGAAGGATTACCCGTAGAAGTTTTTGAAAATATCTCATTAGGAAAGTATTTTTATTGAATATTGCCTGCATCCTGCAAAGCAACTGAGATCAATAATTCGCCCAAAATTGTCCATCAGAGATTATGAGTATAAAAACAGTTTAGCCAAAATAGAGGCTCGATAGTGTTTATTATTTCAGATGTTTAATTGAATATAAAAAAGTATTCGATGCGCAACCTTCACGACTATCCTCAAAATTGTTTTTCACCTGTCTATCAACAGATTGTTAGTTCCTTTTATGCTGATACGAAAGATGAAAGGGCGAACGGCAGTCCGCCCCTCCTAGTCCTGGAAGGCACGGAAAAGCTGATTAAGGAAGAATTAGTTCGATGCGTCTGGTTTGGACAACATATCAAAAAAGACAAACTATTTACCGATGATGGGTCACGTCTCGAAGTGCTATCGCCCGGATGGTGGAATTCTGAAGGAGGTCCCGACTTCAAACACGCAGAAATTCTACTGGAAGGCAAGGGGCTCATAAAAGGCAACGTCGAGGTTCATGTGTTTACATCCGATTGGGCTAGACACCAGCATGACAAACAAGAAACGTATAACACAGTCTGTCTGCACATTGTTATGTGGAACGATACCGAAGAGGAACACGTTAGTAACCTTGCTGGGCAATTTATTCCACAGTTAACGCTGTCAAAATATTTAGACGCTGAACTTGATGACATAATTGATGCGATTGATGTTGAATCCTACTTAAAAGGCGGAAAGGTAAATCCAGGACATTGTCAGACAGAAATAAAGAATCAGCATGTGGATGAACATTGGATAGGTTATTTTCTGGATTACGCAGGGGACGAACGCATCCTTCAAAAGGCAAAAAGGTATGAAAAATGGGCTGGAAAAAGCCCATTTGAACAAACACTATACGAAGGGATTATGGAATCACTTGGATATAAAAATAACAAATCTCCATTCCTGATATTAGCCTCTCGTATATCGCTTGAAGACGTCCGCTACTTAATACCAGAGGATGCGCCTGTTCACGAGAAAAAAATGGATACACAAGCTTTATTATTGGGTATGGCAGGATTATTACCTCAAAAGACAAATTCAAAAACAACCAATGAAGCTGAAACAACTGAATATATAAACAATATCGAACAAGCATGGAACAAGATTAAACCAAATATTAGCAACACACCTATGTCAAAAAGCGACTGGACTTATGCAGGGATAAGGCCTGCAAATTTCCCAGAAAGGAGGATTGCAGCAATGGCAAATATCCTCTCAGAATGCTCATCTCACAGCATTTTCAGACGTATCCTAACTGCGTTTCAAAAGGCAGAAAATTACAAAGAGGAACATAAAGTCATCAAAATATTAGCCAAGGACATCCAGTCCGTCTTTCTTGATGTTTACGACTCATTCTGGTCGCATCACTACACGTTTACTGGTAAAAAGTTCGAAAAACCACAAAAATTACTTGGAAGGGAAAGAACCTCCGCTATTTTCGTTAACGTAATCATTCCTATCTTTCTTGTTTATGCCAGAAAACACAATGACATTAAACTGGAGAAACTGCTGCATCTTATTTACAGAAACTATGCGCCTCCTCCTCCAACCAGTGTGACTAAATTTATGGAAAATCGAATACTAGGGCAATCAAAGTCATCAAAGGGCGTTGTAAATTCTGTCAGACGGCAGCAAGGGTTGTATCAAATTTTCAAGGACTTTTGTGAAAATGACAACGTAAGCTGCAACAAATGCGCCTTGTATTTA
>JAHFOX010000032.1:13090-17569 GCA_023261445.1 Planctomycetota bacterium | reverse complement strand
AACAATCCGTATTGACGATTATCCCAGAGGCTTTAATGAAAAAGCCAGAACCACTCATGCCATCTATGCGTTCTGGCACTGCATGATGCTTATCCCCGCCTATGTAGGCAGAAAAAGCAATATACAAGTGCTTATCAGCCAGCATTCCGATGGTGAATATATAGCGCAAGTTATTAAAAGACTTGGTTTCGGCATTATTAGAGGTTCAACAACGAGAGGCGGCATCAGGGCGTTAAAGGCATTGGTTGACAAGACGAAAGAAGGATCCTCTGTGGCGATTACGCCGGATGGCCCGCGTGGACCACGGTTTGTTATTCAGGCTGGAACCATTTATCTTGGGAAAAAAACACAACTGTCAATTATTCCAGTAGTAACAGGGTTATCCAATTATTGGGAACTTCCTAGTTGGGATAGATTCCGCATCCCTAAACCATTTTCACGCGCATTAATGATGTATGGAGACCCAATCAACATCCCTGCAAATCTTGCCGAAGAAGATATGGAATATTACCGGCTTAAATTAGAACAAATCATGAAGGAAATGGCGGAAAGAGCGGATAATTTAGTGCGGCAGAAAGACACTGCAAACAATCATTATTAAGACAGGCGTTCCCGCCTGACCTACCTAAACCAATCTTTTTGAAAGTTTGCACATTGAATTATTTGTGTCTTGGTGACTTTGTGGCAATTTTGAAAATTCTAAACAATATCCCCCGTTGACATATCGTAAATCCACTGTAAATCAGTCGGGTTGTACTCAAAGAGTTCTTCCTTTTTAAAGAAGATACTAATTTCTTTTTCGGCAGATGCAGGGGAATCTGAGCCGTGAATCAGGTTGAAACGGTTGCTGACAGCGTAATCGCCCCGAATAGTGCCTGCCTCCGCCTTCGAACCAAACGCAAAACCCATCATCTTACGGGCAATTTCTACGACATTCTTACCTTTTAATATCATAACTATTACGGGTGACGACGTCATATATCTAATCAGCGGCTCAAAAAAGTCCTTGCCTTCGTGTATGGCGTAGTGCTTTCTTGCAAGTGCATCTGAAATCTGAATCATCTTTAGTCCAATTATTTGAAATCCCTTCTCTTCAAATCTCGATATAAGCTTTCCGAGCAAACGGCGTTGAATTGCATCTGGTTTTAATATAATCAATGTTTTTCCCATGCTAAATTATTCCTCAATTTTGACATTCGCATTTTGAATTTTGGTTTACTGACGGGTTCGCCCCGCTCAGCCCCTCCTGCATACTACCCGCACCTTATTTGCGTTTCTTTAAGTTTCTCTACGTAAAGTTTTCTAATTCTAAGAAAGATATTTTGATATTCAGGAGACTTGTAATCCGGGAACGTCCATGGAAACGATTCATACCCCCCCCTCCTGTAATTGAGCGTTACTTCGGCATAAATACCATCCCGTAAATAAATTCTATGGGAAAAATCCTTAGTGGATGCCAGGATGAGCCTGCTTTCATTGATATAACCTGGGTCAATATTAATAGGGCGCATTACGCTATATTTTTTTGAAGAGGCAATTTGTTCTTCGATTTCGTTTGTTTTCACTTTGGCTAAAGCAATCTCATCGGGCATGATTAATTTTTCAAAACCAAGAAATTGCCTTTGAATACCCTTGCCCATTTCTTCGTTATAGTAGTCAGTAAAATTAAATGGTATTATCTCGCTTCTAAAGTCAATATGTCCAAGATGTTTTCCGAGTGTTTTGCCAATTTGCCCAAGAAGTTCGGGAACACTCGTCAATATGCCAACAATTAAATTTACGGGTTTTGGTTTGGAAATTTGTCCCACAATAATCCCAATCTATAACAAACGAAATTAATTAATCCCCCTTTAGCAAAGCCTTAACAATCAAGATTTTAACAGTGTTTCCAACAGTTTCTTAACCTTTGACTTTATATCTTCATGTCGAATCAGGAAAGTTTCGCCGCTTTTTCTCAGTTTTATCTCAATCTCTTTCGTTTCCGTATATTTCTTGCCAATGATAATTTTTATTGGAACGCCAATCAAGTCGGCATCCTTGAATTTTACTCCCGGTCTCAAGTCTCTGTCATCAAGCAACACTTCAATGCCTGTATCGTCAGACAGTTCATCGTAAATGCTATTTGCCATCTGCATACTGTTGGTATCATTGACATTGACTGGAATTACAATAACCTCATAAGGAGCAAGCGAGAGCGGCCATATAATGCCATTTTCATCGTGCGACCTTTCAATGAGAGAGGCAATAATGCGGTTAACTCCTATTCCGTAGCATCCCATAATCATGGACTTTTCCTTGCCGCTTGTATCAAGAAATTTTGCCCTGAGGGCATCGCTGTATTTTGTGCCCAGCTTGAAGACATGTCCAATTTCAATACCTTGTGAAATATCGAGGTCGTGGTTACATTTTGGGCATTTATCGCCATTTATTACGTAACGGACATTGGCAATCTGGTCAATCTTAAAATCCCTTTCAGGATTCACATTCAACAAATGAGTATCTGATTTATTAGCGCCTGTAATAAAATTGTTGAGCGCTGAAACAGCCTGATCAGCAATTATTTTGGTCTTCAGTCCCACAGGACCTGCAAAACCCACATGTGCGCCAGTGACGTGTTCAATGGTATTTTGGTCTGCCAGCGCAATGTTTTCCAGTCCAAGAGCTTTAGTAAGTTTTGTCTCGTTGACCTCATGGTCTCCCCGCAGGAGAACTGCAATAGGTTGTCCATTCGAGATGTAAATTATCGTTTTAACCATTCGGTTTGGATTCACTTTTAAAAAGCCGCTAACCTCCTGAATGGTGCGTTTATTTGGTGTAAGGACTTCCTTAACCGTTTGAAGAGTTACGTGATTATCTTTAGGAATCGGGGCTGATTCGGCACGTTCACGATTGGCGCTGTAACCACATTTCAGGCATCGTATCAGAATGTCTTCACCTACAGAACTCGGAACCATAAACTCATGAGAAACATCGCCGCCCATAGCCCCTGAATCAGCCTCCACAACTATATAGTCAAGACCGCATCGGTCAAATATACGGCAGTAGGCATCATACATTAATTTGTAGCTCTTGTTGAGTCCATCATAGTCCACGTCGAAACTGTAAGCATCCTTCATAATAAACTCTTTACTGCGCAAGACTCCAAACCTGGGCCTTGTTTCATCGCGGAACTTCGTCTGTATTTGATACAATGTAATCGGAAGCTGCCTGTAAGAATTAACCTCATTTCTTACAATATCGGTAATAATTTCTTCGTGCGTAGGACCGAGTGCGGTTGTCTTACCGTGCCTGTCTTTAAATGTAATTAAATCTTCACCGAATATGCTTAACCGTCCGCTCTCTTCCAGAAGGTCTAATGGTTGGAGTGCAGGCAGGAACACCTCAATTGCCCCTCCCCGATTCATTTCCTCACGCACAATATTAATAACCTTGTTCAAAACAAGCGTTCCTAACGGCAAATAAGCGTAAGCTCCAGCCGTGATTCTTCGAATAAGCCCGGCGCGGATCATGAGCTTATGACTGTCAATTTCAGCCTCAGACGGGCTTTCTTTCAATGTGGGAATTAGAGATTGCGACCATTTCATCTGTTATTCATTCCTTAAAAAATTGCACATTAATAGCTATCAGAATACTGCCTAACGAAAAAACATTATAGTTTTTTATCCCTCTCTTTCAAGGATTAAAATAATGTTGTGAGCGTTGTTGGGGCACATATTTGAGTAGTTGTTATTTGCGTATAGCGCCTGCGCCGTATATGTCTTGGGATTTGGGGTTTTATTATACCGCTTTCTACTTTCGTAAGGATAAGTTTTGCATGGCTTATTTAGCGCTTGATACGGGGAACTTATTTGTTTCGTTCAATATATATAGTATCTTAAGATACTATATATTAAATTTAGCAATAAGTCCTGCCAAGTGAAATGCGTCTGAGGATTGATAAGAAATTGCTTATCATTGTGCGGAAGAAAACGATTAGATTAGACTTACATACCTGATAACTTCTTAATAATGGTTTACTCAAATTAAACATTTGACATATAGCATTTTTTATTTATAATTATGCGCTTTATTGTTTTATTTTTGCATGTAACTTTCGGCACACATTTCTAATTGTGTGGTTAATTTAAACCAATTTTTAATAACTTGCTATAGCTGATTCCACATTATTAGTAGTAAGTCCTTGGTATTAAACACCTTGATTCTTCTGTTTTTTTGGTACGATATGTGCGAGAGCTGTAGGTATTATGAAAATTAAAGCCATTGTTAAAGTTTTAGAATGGGGTTAATTTAATTAAATTGATGGAGGTGAAAGACGTTGGCAAGAAGGACTTTATTTGCAGGTTTGTTCGTAGGTATGTTTGTTATGTTGGCAACCGTTGGATTTGCCGAAGAGGCGCCTAAAAGCGAGAAGGAAAAGAGTGAATTAGCCAAGATTATGGATGAAATAGATAAGAACTATAAGGCTGTCGAGGTGATATC
>JAHFOX010000032.1:11341-12990 GCA_023261445.1 Planctomycetota bacterium | reverse complement strand
GAGGGTGGGGGCAGATTTTTAAATTTCAGAGATACTAATTGAAAAATTGGTGCCCTCTTTGATTTATATAAGCGGGTTTTATTGCTGAAAACGTTTGTTGCATAGAAATTCAATGTAGAAATAATTGTGTAAGTTTTATAAGTTAATTTTAAAAATGAAAGTGAGGAGGGGAAAATGAGGTTAAAAAAATGTATTTTCGCCGGCACATTTACTTTGTTCATTGCTGCGATATCGTCAGTTAGTTATGGACAAGCAAGCCAGGGCGATTTATGCAAAAAAATGTGGGATAGTTTTCAAGGAATGAGGGCAATGACCGGGCTTTCGGCCGCTGATGACAGCCAATTTGGTAAGTTTTCAGAATATTCAAAAACAATCATATCAGAAACAAAGACATCATCTGAGAAATTTGCAGCAGACAAGAATTACAAAGTTTTAAATGGTGAAGTTCTTTATCATTCAACCGCACTCGACAAGGCAGCCACAGACAAAGATCTTGAAGAAATTCAAGTACAATTCCGAAGGTTAACTATCGCTTGCAGGAATTGCCATAAGATTTATAAGTCAGAGCTAAAACTCGTTCCGTAAAATAATTACTAGACAACTAATATAACTATAAATGAGGAGGTATTAAATTATGAAAATATTCCGTTTGTCATATATGCTGCCCATAGTGGCTGGTTTAGGGTTATCATTAGGTAGTTCCGCATGGGCTTTAACACATCATGAGCCAGGCGATACTACTAAGAGTCCATACACAATTTTTGCAGGTCTGGGTTTTGCCGTTCAGGAAAGCTGTTATTATTGCCACGGAAACGGCGGCAAAGGCACTGCAAAAGGACACGAATACGGCGTTCCTGATTTTACAGATGCCGCTTTCCAATCTTCAAAAACAGATGACCAGTTCGTAAAACACATTAATGCTGGAAAGGGGAAATGCCCTGGCTATCAAGGTAAGATGTCTCCGGAAATGATTGAAAAGATGGTGGAGATCGTAAGAAATTTCGCAGCAAAATAGTTTGTTTGCAAATTAAAAAAAATAAAAGGGTATATGAAATGTATGTTTCATATACCCTTTTTTATTGTGCAATATTTTTGAGTTTCACACCATTTCGGCATGTAAGAGCCGTTCAATTTGCCGCAAAGCAAATTGGTGTTCACTTTTCGTAATTGCCGCAACGCAGTCCTTCGGTATAGTGACCTTATAACCCCTCATGTAGGCATCCACAGCAGTATACAAAATGCAAATATTAGTCACTACCCCAGTAATTATTAAATGTGTCCTGCCTAATTTTTTTAGTAATTTACCTAAAGACGTTTTATAAAAACAGGAATAACTGGTTTTTGCCACCACATAATCTTCCCGATGGGGTTTGAGTTGTTTGATAACCTTTGCGCCATCGGTTCCTTTCACGGCGTGTCTGGGCCATAACTTAAATTCCAGGTCGTTGTTCCTGTGCGCATCGCAACAATAAACAATTGGAATACGATGCCTTCTTGCTTGAGATATCTGCTTTTTTATATTATCAACAATTGCCCTTGCCATTGGAACTTCAAGGGCAGCTCCTTTACTGACAAAATCATTTAACATATCAATAACAATAAGAACATACGTTTCGCTGTTACAATATTTTAATTTTCTCATACGCCTT
>JAHFOX010000032.1:0-11241 GCA_023261445.1 Planctomycetota bacterium | reverse complement strand
CAACCCTCAGGACCTCCCCCGACAATTGCTATATTATTTCCAAGTAAATCTGCGGTTGAGAAGGCATTCTTAACATTGATCACACCATTTATTTGCGCACCATTTATTTCAATGGGAACATTTTTGGCGCCATGCGCAAGAACGACTGCGTCGGCTGCAAACTGTTTGATAGACTCCGGCGATGCCTCTTTATTTAGTTGAATTTTGGTATTTGTATTTTTTGCCTGTCTTATTAAATAGTCAAGAAACTTCCTCATTGGCTCCTTTTTGGGCGCCATAGCGGCATAATGGAAACTGCCTCCAAGCTGCGATTCCTTTTCCCATAAAGTAACGTTATGACCACGACTAGCTAATATGTGCGCAGCAGATAACCCTGCTGGTCCACCCCCTACAACCAATATTTTCTTTGGTTTTGAGGTTTTTCGTAAACAGGAAGTTTCTTCTTTTCCAATATACGGATTGACTGTGCATACGAGCTTTTTATCAGAAATACTTTCAATACAACGATTACAGCTAAGGCATGGTCTTATATCATCAAGACGCCCCTCTTTTACCTTGTTGGGAAAGTGCGGGTCTGCAATAAGTGTGCGCCCAAACACAACAAGGTCTGCCTTGTTATCTTTTAAAATATTTTCTGCCATAGCAGGGCTCATAATTCTGCCTACTGCCAGTACGGGTATTTTTACAACCGACTTAATGCCTTCAGCCAGATGAATAAAACATCCTTCTTCTAAATAATAACACGGAATATTGTAAAAAGCGGACGCATAATTGCATGCAGAAACGTGAATAGCGCTGGCGCCTGCCTTCTCAAGAATCATTGCAATTTCTTTGCTTTCTTCAAGCTTGAGTCCTGTATCTGTATATTCGTCCGCACTTATTCTACAGATTACAGGATAGGCCTGCGGGGATCGTTTCCTTATATTTTCTACAACTTCTCTCGCAAATCGCGAACGCCGTCCGGTATCGCCACCATAATCATCCGTTCTTGTATTGGATTCTGGCGAAAGAAATTGATTAACCAGATAACCATGCGCCATATGAATTTCAACGCCATCAAATCCGGCTTTTACTGCGCGTTCAGCGCCTTCTGCAAACTTATTTACTATAGTTTTAATTTCTTCAATAGTTAATTCCTTTGGCACTTCTTTGGTCAGAGGGCTTGGAATAGCAGAAGGGGACACTGGTTTCAATCCGGTAAAATATGGCAACGCTTCCTTTCCTGCATGGCTTAACTGTATAACAATCTTTCCACCATTGGCATGAATGCAGTTCGTCAACTTTTTCAATCCGGGTATAAAGTTATCATCATGAATACATAACATGCCGTCGTTAATCCTGCCAACAGGATCTACGCTGGTGTTTTCTAAAGTTATATAACCCACACCGCCCAAAGCACGTTCTTTGTAATAAGCAATAATCTCATCGGTTACGAAGCCGTCTTTATCACATAGATGTGTCTCCATTGGAGACATTACCATGCGGTTTTTCACACTCAAGGAACCTATTTTAAATGGACTAAAAAGTTTTGGAAATGCAGTCATTGATTACAAGAACCTCCTGTTTGCGGTTATGATGTCTGAACTAATACCCTTTTTCTTGTTACGTGATTATAAAGTGTATCTCGCTCTACTGGTTCGCGCCCAGCCTCTCTAATCAGCCTGATGATTTCATGAACAGATAATGCCTCGGGCGTTTCAGCGCCAGCGGCATGGGTAATTTTTTCTTCTTGTACTGTTCCGTCAATATCATCAACGCCAAAGCTAAGTGATACCTGCGATAGTTTAATTCCCAACATAATCCAGAATGCCTTGATATGGTCAAAATTATCAAGCATTAAGCGGCTGATTGCGATAACTTTTAAATCCAGCATAGCCGTAGTACTTGAATGATTTGATAGTTCGGTATTTCTGGGGTGGAAAGCCAATGGGATGAAAGACATAAATCCACCTGTTTCATCCTGAAGCGCTCTTAACTTAACGAGATGATTAACCCTGTCTTCTGGCGTCTCCAAATGACCGTAAAGCATCGTTGCATTGCTTCGTAATCCCAGTTTATGCGCTTCACGCATTACCTGTAACCATCCTTCACCGCTCAGCTTTTCAGGACACAATTGCTCGCGGATTTTCGGGGAAAATACTTCAGCTCCTCCTCCCGGCAAGGAGCCAAGCCCGGCATCTTTAAGCGTCTTTAACGTTTGACATACTGAAAGTTTTGCTATTTGAGACAGATGTTCTATCTCTACGGCAGTGAATGCCTGAATATGCACATCGGGACACCGTTCATGAATTTCACTGATCATTTTTACATAAAAATCAAACGGCAATTCCGGATGTAATCCTCCTACGATATGCAATTCCGTTGCCCCTTCTTCTACGGCGGCTACGGCATTTTCCAGAATTTCTTCCATGCCCATCTCATATGAACCTGCATCCTCTTTGTCTCTGCTAAAAGCACAGAACTTACAGCGATTTTTACAAATATTAGAGTAGTTGATGTGACGATTGATAATGTAATACGCCTTATTACCGTTCTTTCGTTCGCGGATAATATTCGCAATATGACCTATATAGAGAATGTCGTTGGACTTGAAAAGGCGCGCACCATCCTCAAAGCTCAGTCGCTCGCCGCAATGCGCTTTTTGAAGAATGTCATATATTGACGATTGTCTTAATAACTTTTCCATTTTGATGAAAATATCAGAATTTGCCTTTAAAATCAAGGAATATGTCTATTCACCATCTTCCACAAACGGAATAAATGTAAAGGGAAGTAAACTCTGTTTTTGGCGAATCAAAATTACTTGCATATAAATACATACTTCGATTATCATAGTATTTTATGATTAAGGTGTATTGTGTAATGCTGTACAACAAAGTTTTTTACAGGATAATAAGCAAACAATCGTGGAGGTTTTTTCTTGAAAGAAATGAATCAACGATATTCAACATTAAAATCCACACAGGAAATTTATACTGAAAATAAACAATCCGACGCAAAGAAGGCTGTCAGAAGCAAGAAAAACAAGTTTAATTCACAGAACCTACGTTGGGCTGTTCAAATAGCATTCTTTATTGTAGTGCTTGTTATTGGCTGGCAGTTTTATACCTTTGTTAAATATTGCGAAGCAGGCGGAAAAGGGTTCTATATGGCGAGACCGCCCGGAGTCGAATCCTTCCTGCCAATCAGCGCCCTCATGGGCACAAAGTATTTTTTTGGAACAGGAAAAATCAATCCCATCCATCCTGCGGGCTTTGTTATTTTCGGAACATTACTCCTGACTGCTGTCTTTTTCAGGAGAGGTTTCTGCAGTTGGATTTGCCCTGTTGGCGTTATTTCTGAATGGGAATGGAAGTTGGGCGATTGGTTCTTAAAGAAACTGCCGCAACGGGTCTCATACTTGATGCGAAATATTCCAACACGATTCATTGCTGGTTTGAGTATTATTTTCACTCCTATTGTCGCCTTGCTTGTCATAGATGTATTAACCATGGAATCCTTCGAATCTCCAATCTTTATGTACCTGACGCCTGCCTACGTTCTGGCAATGGTGCTGCCTTTTGTTGTTCCAAGAAAGATTTGGTCTGATTTGGTTAACGACAGAATTGCACGGGCATGGAAATATGCAATCCTTGCATTTTTTATACAGATTATAGTTATCAAGATGCCAATTGCACAATTAGAAATTATGTACACTAAAGTACCTTTTATTCGCGTGGCGGATGTTAAGATGCTAAAATTTTTCACGGACATGTCTGGAATGGCGCTTTCTGTTATTCTATCTATTTTAATTATTTCACTTGTTAATAAAAACTTTTGGTGTCGTTTTTTCTGTCCGTATGGCGCTATGTTGGGCATTCTTGCTTATATAAGTCCCCTAAGAATTACACGTAATACTGAAAAGTGCATTGATTGCGGGAAATGTACGAGGGCATGTCCTTCGTACATCCTTGTTGAGAAGAAGAAACACGTACTAACACACGAATGCCTGGCGTGCTATGATTGTGTAAATGCATGTCCGGTAAATGGTGCGCTGGATATGAAATTGATCGGAGACAGCAAGAAGATTCATTATGGGCTTTACGCCGTCATGCTAATCGGCTTTTATGTCGCCCTGACAAACACAGCCCGAGCAACCGGACACTGGCACACCAAGATATCTGACGCTGAATATATACTCAGGATATCAGAGCTCAATCAGCCGAAATATCTTCACAAGGCTGGCCAGTTTGAAACGGAGTGAGTAAACAAAATAAATTATTCCCTTATTTCTAACAAGGACACTACGTTTTTAACGCCTTCGACGCTTAAGGCAAGATTGACAGCCTCTACGATTTCGTCTTTACAATGCACATTGCCTGTAAGTGTAACCTGATCCTTCACCGTTGTCACATTTATATGAAGCGCAGAAACTTTGGAACTCATTGCATATTTAGCCTTAATCTTTGCCGTTATTGACGCCTCTGAAAATTCTTCTTTTGTCCTATCAACTAATTCTTCACCTTTTTTTGAGACAAAGATACCCCCATCTTTAATCTCTTCAACAACAACATCTGTACCCTTTTTTATTTCTTCGATGATAAACTTGGTTTCTTCAGAAATCCCGCGCCCAAGGTCTTTGACAGCTTCGCCTGTCTTTACAGAAGATTCCTTAAACGTTTCGCCTGACTTTTTAACACTGGGATTCCCACAACCCAAAAGCGAAAGTGTCGTAACAGCAGCCGTTAAACACACAGATAAAACTATATACCTCGATATATTTCCCATTTCAGTAAATATGAAAACTCCTTTGTTGACAGTTTCTACATAATTGTAATTGATTCTGGAGTAAAAGTGGAATGGTCAGCTCAAATGCAAAACTGTTAAATCGTTTTCGCGGTTCTGATATTTTCTAACAATAGTTCTTCTCTCTATCTCTTCCATTAAATCACCAATATCTTCGTTCTTTGGCTCAGTAAATGTTTCGCCTGTCTGATAATGGAATATAGTGCTAACGCTTTCATTAAATATATCTTCCGTTGACTTATCCATTTCTATTAACCGCACATCAATGTTGCTTAATAAATAAGTTATCTGATCAAAGAGAACGCTGGTAGCCACACCTGAATGAATGAACGAATGACGCTGTATATTGTTTTCTACATCGTGGATAAACCCGTCTAGCTGGGCAAGCTGATTTTGTAAAAGAATGATTGCCTTCTCCATGTTTTTTCTGGTTAATTGGGAACTCTTTAAATAATTAATATGTACATCTGGTTCCTTTGATACCCTTTTATCTTTACTTCTGGCGCAAGATGAAATGTTAGAATCAATAGCTTTTACTTCATCAATTAAACGATCAAGCTTTTCTTCTACGGTTCCAAATTCTGACATATTTTTGTAATAACAGACACTCCCCATTTTCTCATGTAACCCTATGATTTGCGCCAGAAATCTGTCTAATTCCTTAGCGCTGTACGAAAGGAACTCTAGCTCGTTTTTAAACGTATCAATTTTTTGGTTTTGGGCATTTTTCCCAAGGATATTTTCAATACTCATTTTAATATTAACAATGGTCTTAAAAATGTGGTATTTATGCAGTTTTAACATAACTGTATTGGTATCTTTATCCCTTCCAAAGTTTGTCTTGCTTTTATCCGCAACAAAATCTTCAAGAGATTTGATCTTGTCTAAAATTTCTTTATATATATTTTCCTTTAGCGGCCTATCAAACAGGTATTTTTGTAAATCAGTTAATATTATACGGATTGATTGTTGATCTTGCACCGTTTCCAGTATGCCAAGATCGTTTAATTCTTTACAAAGGATTTCAAATTTGTTGAATTTGGCAAAAATAGTCTTAAAAGGATCTATTACTTCCCGTTTGTTCTCTATGTTTTTAATTAATTCTTTAAGTTGATCAAGTGTTTCTGACAAATTTGTCAATTGCGGCACGTGCCTTCTTGCCTCTAAAAAGGCATCTTTATTCGTAATAGTCTTTAATCTGGACAGTTTTTCCAGATTTTCATTAAATCCAATTATGAGTTTTTGAACGTCTTCTTCTTGCTCTGTCTCTAATATTTGATCCTTGCGCAATGGTGGTTTAGTGGAAATATCAATCGTTACAGAAAATATTGACTCAACACATTTCTTAACAATCGCTGCAAATTTATTCGAGGATTTTACTGGAAAATTACTCTCGCCGTGGGCGCCCCCAGCAACTTCACCACCAGCGCCGCGTATCGTTAAATAATCCAGATAAGCCAGTAATTTACTGAAGGAATCCAATAGCTCTTGATAATCACTTTGTAACAGCGGATGATTCATAACTGTATTCAATTTCTTCAATTCATTATAGTTCGCCAGTAAGTTGTGCTGTTCGCTGTGAAAATCTGATTTATGCTTAATTAATTTTTTAGATAATTTTGCAATAAACTTTTCAATACAGTTAGCATAGGTTAAAAAAAGGCTGTACTCTTCAAGAAGTTTAAATTGACCATTAAGCCTTTTAGCCGCAGAATAAATATAACCTGCATACGCCGGAATAGATTTCCAGTTATTATTTTCTATAATAGGTTCAAGCCGCACCAAATCTAAAAATAAATCTTCATTAAACAACAATGGATTATCCATTGTGGCTATGTGATTAAAAACATCGGCGAAGAAACCAAGGTCATCAATCCTCTCTTCAACCATTTTAAGGTCATCTTCCTGAGAATCAAAGACCCTCAGCTTCAAATAATGTTGTTCTAAATCCAACTTAAGAATCAAAGAAATAAAATGGAGGTTTAAATTAATCTCCTTTAAACCTGTGGTTGTGAAAACCCTGTTTTTTGTTTCGATTTTGTTAAATCTAAGTTCCCGCCCTATCTTTTCCGTTGTTAAGGGCAATCCGTTAAAAACCAAATAATCGCCAAGCCTTCCCGTATATCTTTCGTAGGATTCGGCATGGGTAACATAATTACGATGAATATAATCCGGCGTAAAATTATTAAGCCGATCCTGCTCTGTTTCATCTATAATCAATAAGTTACTCGCACCCTTTGCAATCCCTTTTTTACAATGCAGTACAATATGATGCTTCATCAGATATTGAACAAGCGCTTCAACCTCTGTTAGCGTTGCGGTTATGTTAGCTTCTACCAAACCGTGTTCTTTAAATGTCTGAAAACTATTAAGTTTTCCTTTATTAAACAGGCGCTTTGAAATAATTTTAAGTGTTTTCTCAAAAGAACTATCAATTACCTGTCCCTTAAATTTAACATTAAACGACCTAAGAGGCTCTCTGGTTACAACCTCTCTCATTTTTTCCTTAACATTTGCTATCCGAGCACGCACAACCTCAGAGGTGTGGTACTTCTTTTTCAATAGCTCATATAAATAATTTTCAGAAGTAGAAATTTGAGCCTTCATATACACAATTTAATAAAAGTTCGTCAATCTGTCAAAAAAATTTCTATTTATTTTCCAAAAGGTTATTTGTCTACAATTTGTCCCTCAGATTCAATTAATCTCTGTGCAAGTTTAAAGACAATCTTTTCTATCGAATCTTCCACTGCAGGCCCGTATTTAGGACCGGAAATCTTCCACCAACCCCCCTTCTGTTTCATAATCTAAGCCCTCCTTATAAATAATATGGACAAATATTGCAAGTATTCAGGCAACTTTGTTATTATGTTAGCAGACAAACCCAAATTTTGCTCTAAATAAAACACATGAAGCATTGAATCTGATACACGACATTTGTAAAGATTAATTAGGTTTTGTTTTGCAATGCAAAACGACTTTGCCTTTTTCTGTCATTTATTCTTTTTCATGGATTCCCATTTTCACGGGAATGACAAAGAGGGTGTTTTCGGTGCCGTCAGGAGATTCCTCCTGCCGGCAATTATCTGAGCACAGTTAGGTGGCAGGAAGAAACTCCTGCCAGCACAATAAATTATCCAAAAAGATTTTCAAAGATAAAAATGCCAGAACCTATTGACAATCTTGCAAGAAATATTGCCGTAACCGAACAGGACAGAAATATTGTTGTTACGGCAGGCGCAGGCACAGGCAAGACCACGCTTCTGGTAAATCGAATGCTCCACCTGCTTTTAGGTCACGAAAAGTTTCAAAAGGAAGAAAGTCCCATCCTTAAAATAGTAGCTATGACCTTTACAGAAAAAGCCGCAAGCGATATGAAGATCAGGCTGGCAGGAGAACTAGAAAAAATTGTGGCTGTCATCAATGAAAACGCATCGCAAGAAGAGAAAGAGAAAGGCGAAGAGTTTCTTGCATATATTCGAGACACTTACAAAACAACCTATAGTGAAATAGAACGCAGGGCAATAAAATCACTTGAGGATATGGACAAGGCGCTTATAGGGACCATCCACAGCTTTGCCGCCTATATACTGCGCCTGTATCCCATTGAATCGGGCGTTGTGCCAGGATTCACCGTAGACAAAGGCGATGTCTTTGACGAGCTATTCGACAAAGAATGGACACAATGGCTAGAGACAGAGCTTACCCTTACCGCGTCTAATGCAGCCATCTGGAAGAACGTACTCAAACGATTAGACCTTGAATCGCTCAAGGAACTTGCCAAACGTCTGTCAGGATTTACCATCCCATTAGACGCTCTTACGTTAGAAACTAATAATAAATCAAACGTCCAATCTCTAACAGACCCATTACTAAGTAAAATCTTTAAAATTATCCCTCACTGTGAAAAGGCAAACAACAACCTTCTCTTACAATTAAATGAATTATCAAAGGCCTTCGATACAATAAGAAAACATGGCATCCGTTGCTTAAACAATTCAGAATACGATTTTGATAAAAATCCATCTGAGGCAAAAACAGGCTGGACAGATGACAACTTCAAAATTGCAAAAGACCTTGCAAAAGAATGCCTTACCCTATTAAAAAAATTAAGAACCATAGACGATCCCTTCGTAAAGACCACTATAGAGCTCATCCTTCCTTTTGCGAAGGCTTTTAAGCAAACATATTTATCACAAGGATACGTCTCTTTTGACGGACTACTTACACTTACAAGGGATCTATTGCAAAATAAAGAATACCGCTATGTTCGCGACAAACTAAAAAATGAATTTAGGGCTATACTTGTGGACGAATTTCAGGACACGGACCCGGTACAATATGAAATCGTACTCTTCCTTTCCGAGTTACACGGACATTACAGTAAAGATGCCCGCAAGGTTGCCCTCGAAACAGGGAAACTTTTCATCGTGGGCGACCCCAAGCAGTCCATTTATGCCTTTCGCAGAGCGGATATAGAGGCTTATGAGCACGTGGTAAAACAGGTGTGCGGACAGGATGAAACATTAAAATTACAGGAAAATTTTAGAAGTCATTCCGGCATTATTGACGTTATAAACCAGTTATTTAATGGAAGAATCATGATAGAACGACTCGGACTACAACCATGTTATATTCCAATCCACGCAAACCGGGCTAAAAAATATCCGTCACAAAAAGTTGAGATTGTACTCGTCTTTGGGAAAGAAGGAGAAGAACTCAAGGCTGAAGAGGCGAGAGGAGCCGAAGCTGAGTGGATTGCAAGGTGGATTACAAAATATGTAAACAACGAGATGATTGAAGACAAATTAGAGGAAAATGGTGTTCGTAAACTTAAATACAAAGACATAGCACTGCTTCTGCGGGCATTTACACAGGTAAGACCTTATGTCGAAGCCTTTAAAAGATACGGCATCCCCTACATCGTAGAAGGCGAAAAATATTTCTATACTACGCAGGAAATCCTCGATTTTATTAACCTTCTGCGCATCATAGAAAATCCTCATGACACAATCGCTCTTGTGGGCATATTGCGTTCTCCTGTCGTAGGTTTAACAGACCGTGAAATATATGAACTCAAAGAAAATCATCTATTAGACTATCGCAAATCAATCTCAGATGAAAAACTTTCTCCTGATTTAAAAATTATTGTGGAAAACTTCTACAATTTTTTAGGAAGAATTCATACACGCGCCGGCATAATTCCCGTCTCACAGCTTATTTCAGAAATTATTGACAATTCCCATGTTGCTGAGATTACCGCCTGCGCATGGCATGGTGAACAGAAACTGGCAAATATTTTGAAACTTTATCAGATGGCATGCGATATGGAACAACTTCAGGGAATTTCCCTGAGAACTTTTATAGAGCGCATCAATATGCGTATAAAAGAAACGCGGGAAGAAGGTGAAAGCCCCCTTTCTGACGAGACGTTAGATGTTGTAAAGATTCTAACTATTCATAAAGCAAAGGGGCTTGAATTCCCTCTCGTAATACTGGGCAACTTGCATGGGGAAGTAAGGAATAATAATGAGATACTGGACACAGCGGTATTTGACTGGCCTACATCAACAACAGGCTTTGTAATCGGCAGTGGAAATCAACAGGTTAGAAACATACAAAGTGTTTTAATTGAGAATAAATTAAATGAACGGTCGTGGGAAGAAGAAAAACGCGTCCTGTATGTGGCAATGACGAGGGCAAAGGAACGGTTGATTCTTACTGGCTTATTAAAGGACGACGATAAATCCTATATGGGGTTGATTACGAAAGCCGTGAGAGATACCACTGGTATTGAGATTGGTGATGAAACATTTATGAACAGTAGCTCACAAACAAACATGGATAAAATTTCTTTATCAAAGGAAAATTCAAAAACTCCCCCTTTAGCAAAGGGGGGCGAGGGTGGATTTGAACAGGATTTTTCAGGTAAAAATGTAAAGATATTTCCTTTGGGAAATTCTGAGGTCTTTGTCGAACACTTCTGGTTTGATGAAATACACCGTCCCTTAAAACCCCAAAAAGAGAAGAAAACGGATGCCGACTGGACATCATTTGCAGAAATATGGGAAAAAAGAAAGTGTGCAATAACCGAGGCAAACAGCACATCTATCTTTACGTCGCCATCATCCATTTCGGCTTCAAATGAATTACCAGAAGATATTTCTTCTATTCTGAATGAAGCTGAAGAAGGTGCTGAAGTCCGTATAGACCCCGCTGCGATAATCGGCTCTATTTGCCATGGTGTATTGGAAAAATGGGGTTTTCACGGAACAGGCGGTAACCTCCAAAGTCTAATCGAATCAGTTACAAAGTGGATAGTTACTGTTAAAGGAATTAAGGATAAAGCAATGATTCAACATCAGGCTAACAGTTTCATACGCCAATCAGAAAACAGCTTAAAACCCTTTTACGGCAAGGAAAGAAAGGGATCGCTTTCAAAAACCCAGTTTTGTA
>JAHFOX010000100.1 GCA_023261445.1 Planctomycetota bacterium | reverse complement strand
TACCCTGTCAAGTGATTTTATATACCCTGATGTTCTATTTCAATAAAAATGTTAAAGGAATTATTTTAAGGTAAGGATAGATTGTTGTGCCATTTCCATGACCTTGGAAGGGAAGATGCCCAGTTGGAGTGTGCCAACCACCGAGATGACGATGGCGGCAACAATCAGGGGGGAGATGGTAAGCGGACTAAATTCTCTGGTGGGTTCTTTCATATACATTATCACAGTAATTCTTAGATAGTAGTAAACAGATATAACGCTGTTTATCACGCCAATCACGGCAAGCCCTACATAGCCGGATTTTATGGCAGCGCTGAAGATATAAAATTTCCCTACAAAACCTGCCATAGGCGGAACACCCGCCATTGAAAGCATAAAGAGTGTCATCGCAACAGCAAGAAGCGGGTGTTTGAATCCCAATCCTGCATAATCGTTAATATTAATGAATTCATCACCCTTCTGGCTTAACACAATTACAATGGCAAATGCCCCGATATTCATAAACGTATAAGACAAAATGTAGAACAAAGTGCCTGATACGCCCATATTATTCGCCGCTACTAAGGCAATCAGCAAATATCCTGCATGTGCAATGCTTGAATAAGCCAGCATGCGTTTGATGTTTGTCTGTGCGATGGCTACGACGTTTCCTATTGTCATAGTCATTATAGCAAGGATATAAATAACCTTTTGCCATTCGTAGTTTGTAGATTCGAAGGCAGTCATAAAGATACGCAAGAATGCGGCAAATCCAGCAGCCTTAGGTCCTACTGATATAAAAGCCGTTACGGCTGTAGGGGCGCCCTCATAAACATCTGGTACCCAAGCGTGGAATGGCACAGAAGCTACCTTGAATCCAAGTCCAACGATTATTAATCCCATTCCCAGGATCAACAGGGGATCTACACCCCCGCCTCTTCCCGCGATAAAACAGGCGATCTGTTTGAGGTTGATAGTGCCTGTTGAACCATAGATAAGGGCAATCCCATACAGCAAAAAGCCTGTGGCAAAAGCACCGAGCAAGAAGTATTTTAAAGACGCCTCGTTCGAGATGAGTTTTGAACGTTTGAAACCTGTCAGTATGTAAATGCTGATAGACATGACTTCCAAGCCGATGTATATATTTAACAGGTCAGCGCCTGAAGCCATGAGCATCATGCCTATTGTTGAGAATAAAATTAAGGCATAATATTCCCCGTGGTTGATTTCTTCGCGTTTGATATAATTATGTGATATTAAGATGATGAGACCTGTGCTGAGGAGAAAGATAAAATTAAAGAATAAGGAATAATTATCAATTATGAAAGTTTCATTGAACGAAAACAACGTTGTGCCTGTAGGATTTCTAGTCAGTATTGCGGCAACGACAACTCCGATCAATGACAAATATGCGAGGAGATTCTTATCGCCAAATTTTCTTGAAGATAAAACATCCACCAACAGCACTATCATGCCGAAACCCGCAAGTACAAGTATCGGCAAGATACTAAGTATGTTAAAAGTCATTATTGATGTATTCATAATATTTAAACCTTTAACCACAGGGGTCGCTGAGAAAAAACGTAAAAAATAAGGAGAAGAGGGAAGATGGGGGAGTCGGAGATTTAAAAATATGTTTCTTAGTTTTTCCCCAAAAATTCTCCATTTCCCCATTTCTCCTATATTTTTTTCTCTGTGATCTCTGTGGCTTGTTTTTAGTTTTATTTACCACTCTGTTTTGTTCTCGGGCACTATATCAATCTTCGGTACGCCAATTCCCTGTAACTGTTCAGGTTTATTGTGTATCTGTATATTTGATACAATATTTGCCTTATCTCCCACCTGTTTTAAAAGATGATTTACAGAGGCATCCATCTTTCTCAGAAATGAGTTGGGATAGATGCCTATCCAGAAGACTAATAATACGATGGGAGCTAATATCACAAATTCCCGTTTGTTAATATCTTTTAATGTCTTATTCTCTTCATGTGTAATTTCACCGAACATAACCCTTTGAAACATCCATAGCATGTAAACAGCCGCAAGGATAATGCCCGTTGTGGCAAGTGATGCGTACAGGATGCGCGACTTGAATGCACCCACCAAAATAAGGAATTCGCCAACAAAACCGTTTAACCCAGGTAATCCTATAGAAGAAAGAGTAACAATCATAAAGAAGGTGGCAAAAACGGGTATCTGTTTGGTTAAACCACCAAAGTCGGCAATCATCCGTGTATGTCTTCTCTCATAAAGCATACCAACTATAAGGAAGAGTGCCCCCGTGCTGAGCCCGTGATTAATCATTTGAGTGATACCACCCTCAATACCCTGAATATTAAAGGCAAAGATTCCCAGCATGACAAATCCCAAATGACTCACGCTGGAATAGGCAACAAGCTTCTTTAGGTCATCCTGCGCCATCGAAACCAATGCGCCATAAATAATACCTACAATTGCCATCCAAGAAATTACAGGAATGAAGGCATGACTTGCCTCCGGAAACAAAGGCAGACAGAATCGCACAAATCCATAAGTTCCCATTTTCAAAAGCACTCCTGCCAGTATTACGCTTCCAGCCGTGGGCGCTTCTACGTGCGCATCCGGCAACCACGTGTGAAATGGAACCATGGGCACCTTGATGGCAAAGGCAAGGAAGAATGCCAGAAACAACCAGAATTGGGCGGCAAAGGAAATATCAAGCCTGTAATATTCAAGAAGATTAAATGTGTATTCACCTGTTGATTTATAATTCAAGAAGTACAAGGCAATAATGGCAAGGAGCATGAATACACTGCCAGCCATTGTATAAATAAAGAACTTAACGGCTGCGTAAATTCTTCTCGGTCCTCCCCAGATGCCGATGAGAAGATACATCGGTATCAGCATGAGTTCCCAGAATACGTAAAACAGAAACAAATCCAGTGAGACAAATACCCCGACCATACCTGTCTCAAGCACCAACATGGCAATCATATATTCCTTCACGTTCTTTGTAATATGCCATGAAGCAAGTATGGAGAGGGGCGTAATAAAAGTTGTCAGTAGTATCAGAAAAAGACTGATTCCGTCTATTCCGAGATAATAATAAATTCCAAACGAAGGTATCCACCGCAATTTTTCAACAAACTGCATGTCGTAAACATGGGAATCAAAATTAAAAAAAAGTGGAAGGGAAATAAAAAACACAACGATTGAAACCAACAAGGCAGTAACTCTGATAAGCTCCTGTCTTTTTGAGTCAATCGAAAGGATAAAGAATACCCCGATAATCGGAATAAAGGTAATTAATGTGAGAATAGGTACGGACATCCAAATACTCCAGAATTACAATTTACATCATTATTTAGCCACGAATAAACACGAATTCACACTAATACTTACCTTCTATGTAAGTTGGGTGAAGCGTAAGGCACCCAACTTAATCCCCCTTTAGAAAAGAGGGGGATTCAGGAGGATTTTACGCTCTCGCACAATCCATCCTACTCATTTGCTCACTTACCAAATACAGTTAGTACGATAATAAAAATACAACCTGCTACAATATAAAAGGCGTAATTTCGAATGTATCCTGTCTGCAAGTGGCGGAAAATATTGCCAAACCATCCTACAAGACGTGCGATGCCATTTACAGAACCGTCAATCATTAGTGCATCTACCCGTTTCCATAACTGGATCGAGATTATTTTGGTTGGTTTAACAAAAAGGACATCGTAAATTTCATCTACATAATATTTATTCAACAGTAATTTATAGATCAAATGAAACCGCTCTGCCAATCTTCCGGGCATTTCTGGTTTTTTGACATACATTCGATATGCAAGGGATATACCCGCAACGGCAATAGCTGTTGAAATCACCATCATTAAATATGGATGACCTTCGCTATGGTGTCCAATAGATTCAGTTCCAGAGATTTCAGTATGAGGATGTCCTCCGAACACCGGCGCCAAAAAGTTGTTGATAGCGCTTGCACCCGGTATCCCAAGGAATCCACCAACGAAAGAGAGACCTGCGAGTATCATGAGTGGGATTGTCATATTTCTAGGCGATTCATGAATATGTTCTGCAACGTGATGATCTACCCTCGATTCGCCATGAAATGTCATAAACAGCAAACGAAACATATAAAAAGCCGTAAAGAATGCCGCAATCGCTGCAATTAACCAATATATGAAATTTCCACGTACAAGCGATTCTAACAAAATTTCGTCTTTACTGAAAAATCCTGCAAAAGGAGGAAGTCCTGCAATTGCGACGGTGCCTATTAAAAAGGTTTTATATGTTATAGGAATATGATGTTTCAGCCCGCCCATTTTTCTCATGTCCTGTTCACCCGATAGGGCATGAATTACACTGCCAGAGCCAAGAAATAGCAATGCCTTAAAAAATGCGTGAGTCATAAGGTGAAAGATACCTGCAGTAAACGCACCGACTCCACACGCAAGAAACATATAGCCAAGCTGGCTGATAGTAGAATAGGCAAGCACGCGTTTGATGTCGTTTTGCACCAGCCCAATTGATGCTGCAAAGAGCGCTGTGACTGCGCCAATGCTGGCTACCACGGTCATTGTAAAAGGAGACATCGTATAAAGCACATTACACCGTGCAATCATATAGACGCCTGCCGTTACCATGGTTGCCGCATGGATAAGTGCGCTGACAGGCGTTGGGCCTTCCATTGCATCCGGCAGCCATGTGTAAAGAGGTATCTGGGCTGATTTACCCGTTGCGCCCATAAACAGGAGCAGCGTAATCACAGTTACAGTAAAGCTACCTACCCCAAAATTTCCATGAGAGGCGGCATTGAATACTTCCGTGAAGTCTATAGAGTGAAAAGTCAGAAAGATAAGCATAATACCAAGCGCAAAACCAAAGTCACCAACTCGATTGACTATGAACGCCTTCTTAGCAGCATCTGAGGCCGATTTCTTTTCAAACCAAAATCCAATGAGCAAGTAGGAACATAATCCAACCGCTTCCCATCCTATGAACATTAAGAGAAAGTTGTTGCTCAAAACAAGCAATAGCATGGAAAAGGTAAATAAATTCAGGTAGCAAAAATAGCGGTGGTATCCTTTATCATTGTGCATATAGCCTACGGAATAAATATGAATCAGGAATCCAACCCCGGTAACCACGAGAATCATGAGGGAAGATAATGGGTCTACCTGCAAACCAGCCGCCGCTTTAAATGAACCCGACTCAATCCAGCTAAATAATTGTTTTTCAAAAAGACGGGCGTCGGGCGGGAGTAAAAGAAGTCCACAAAACACAAGGACAGAAATAAAAAATGATAGCCCTATTGACCCGCAGGCAACATAGCCGACAGTTTCCTTTTTCAACCTTTTGCCAAATAATCCGTTGATGGCAGTTCCGATTATTGGGAATAACAAAATTAACCCTACAAGGTTGAGCATCTATAACCTACCATTTCATGATGTTTATGTCGTCAATGTTTACGGTTTCTTTATTTCTAAATACGGCGACAATGATTGCCAGACCAACAGCGGCTTCGGCTGCGGCAACTGTCATGGTGAAAAATACAAACAACTGTCCTTGCATGGAGTTCAGATAATGGGCAAATGCCACAAATGACAAATTAACGGCGTTGAGCATGAGTTCAATGCACATAAAAATAATAATGGCATTCCTCCGAATTAACACGCCAACAACTCCTAACGTAAACAGGATTGCACTCAGTACAATATAATGGGTCAGCGTAATCATCTTATAGTTTCCTTTTAGCCAGCATAATAGCCCCAATAGCCGCCACGAATAGTAAGATAGAAGTTATTTCAAATGGCAGCAGATAATCAGTAAACAATAAATTACCAATTACCCTTGTATTCCCGATACTATTAACATAAGCGGTTGTATATTCACCATGTTTACCGGGTAACAATTTAGATTTTAAAATTACACAAATAGTTACAAACAAGGCAATTCCCATAAATATAGCCGGTATTTTTTGAAATAGTAAAGCGCCCTTTGTTTCTTCTTTGATATTCAGGTTCAGCAGCATTATAACAAAGAGAAAGAGCACCATGATTGCTCCTGCGTATACTATCATTTGAACAGCCGCAATAAACTGCGCCTCAAGTAAAATATACAGTACCGCAATACAGACCATCGTCTGGATAAGGTATAAAGCGTTATAAACAGGACTTCTCTCGAATATGAGATACGCTGCGGTGACCACAGAGATTGTCGCTACAATATAAAATAAATATATTTCCATGAGTTATTTCTATTTAGTCTTTTGCCTTTTTGGGTTCAAGCTTACGCTTATACTGTATATTTCTCTTTCTCGTAAGATCTAATAACATTTCCTTATCAAAAATACCTCTGTTTTCATATGTTGACAGTTCAAAGGTATCTCTCAGAATTATAGCCCTTACAGGACATGCCTCTTGACAAAACCCGCAAAAAATGCAGCGGGAGGCGTCCAATTCGTAAATCTTAGGATATCTTCTCTGTGTTTCTTCATTCGATGTACCTTCGACATAGATACATTGGGAG
>JAHFOX010000031.1 GCA_023261445.1 Planctomycetota bacterium | reverse complement strand
CGGCCTTCTACCATTTTTGGTAACACCTCAAGATTGACAAAAGAAGGTGGTCGAATTTTTAAACGATAGGGATGGCTAGAACCATCGCTTACTATATAAAAGCCCAATTCCCCTTTTGGGGCCTCGATACTGGAGTACACTTCTCCCTTTGGTGGACGGATACCGTGTATGATTAGCTTAAAATGATGTATCTTGGCTTCCATCTTCGTTTCCACATCCTCTTTTGTAGGCAGGGTAACATTTGGTATCCTGGCTATAAAATCTCCTTTGGGAAGGATATTTAATGCCTGGTGGACAATACTGTTACTCTGGCGCATCTCTTCGATACGGACAAGGTAGCGATCGTACACATCTCCGTTTTTACCTAAAGGAACATTAAAATGATATTTGTCATAGCTGGAATATGGCTCTGCCTTTCTAATATCCCAGTTAACCCCTGAACCCCTTAAGCTAGGCCCGCTAAGCCCGTAATCAATGGCGTCCTCTGCGGAAATAACACCGACGCCAACTGTGCGTTTTTTCCATATAGGATTATCTGTCAAGAGTGTCTCGTATTCATTCAGCCGTGAGGGAAATTCAGCAACAAATTTTCGTGTTTTCTTTAAGAATCCGCCAGGCAGATCACGCGACACACCGCCCACTCGAATATAGGAGAGATTCATCCTCGCCCCTGAAACCATTTCAAAGATATCATAAATCGTCTCGCGTTCCCTGAAACAATAAAAGAATACCGTCATAGCGCCAAGATCCAGCGCATGGGTAGCCAACCACAACAAGTGGGAGGAAATTCTGGTGAGTTCGCATAAAATCACTCGGATGTGTTGAGCCCTTTCAGGGATTTCAATTCCGAGTAATTTCTCAACCGTAAGTGCATAAGCCAGGTTATTTGAGAAAGGGGCTACATAATCCAACCTGTCTGTTAGAGGAATACATTGATGGTACGTTTTATATTCTGCGAGTTTTTCCACACCTCTATGGAGAAATCCAATGTGTGGCTCAGCCTTTACAATCATTTCTCCATCCAGTTCCAATAAAAGCCGCAGCACGCCGTGCGTACTGGGATGCTGGGGACCCATATTGATAGTCATCAGGTGGGTCGTTGTTGTATTAGGATTCGCCGTCACGCTTCGTTATTATCCTTTCGATATATTTCCCTGAGTGTGGCGGGCTGTCTTCCGTCAACAGGATAATCTTTTCGAAGAGGATATCCTTCGAAATCGTCAGGCGTGAGTATTTTTCTCAGGTCTGGATGATCATCAAACTTAATACCAAACATATCGTAAGCTTCCCTTTCATGCCAATTGGCTGTCTTCCAAACATCCGTTACTGTTGATATGCGGGGCTCGTTTGATGGAATTGACACCTTAAGACGTAATCGGTGATTTTTATATATAGAGTAGAGGTGGTAAACAACCTCAAAAACGCCGTCCGTTTCGACCCGATCAACACCACACAAATCTGATAAAAAATCAAAACCAAGCTCTCTATTTTCCTTAAGGAACCTGGCTATTTTTGTAATAGATTCCTTTTTTATAGTAAGGGTTAATTCATTACGAAATATGCTTGAATCTATAACCGCTTCTGGAAAATTAGTTTTTATTAATGTAACTATCGCTTCATTATCCATGTTACATCACACCATTAAACTTTTAATTGCAGCTTACTTTTAACGTCCATCCGAGCATGTATAAGATTGCACACGCCTGTAGACAAGGAAAGAATTAGTGCAGATTTAAATGCTCGACCACCTAAATTTATATCAACTCTTTACCGTGCTTGCTGTCGTTTTATTTAATAAAGATTCTTTTTCAATCTTCTTTTGTATTTCCATAATGGCATGGATCAACGCCTCCGGTCTCGGTGGACAACCAGGAAGATACACATCTACTGGTATAACTTGGTCCAAGCCTTGAACAACACTGTATGTATTAAACACACCGCCTGAAATCGCACAGGCACCCATTGCGATAACCCATTTTGGCTCAGGCATCTGATCGTAAATCCTCCTTGCCACCGAAGCCATCTTGTATGTAAGTGTGCCAGCAACAATCATCAAATCAGATTGTCTGGGTGAAAACCTGAAGACCTCGGCGCCAAATCTTGCAAGATCATGACGAGAAGCTACTACGGCCATCATCTCTATGGCACAACATGCCAGTCCGAACGGCATAGGCCAGAGAGACGATTTGCGAGCCCAGTTTACCATCGTACTTAAGGTCGTGGTTAAAATGTTATCACCCAGATGGCTCTCTAATCCCATTCCAACCCTCCCCTTTTCCATATATAGAGGTAACACACAAACAAGATACCTATGAAGATTAACATTTCAATAAATCCAAATAATTTGAGCGACTTAAATGCAACTGCCCATGGATAGAGAAAGACGACTTCTATATCAAAAATAACAAAAAGCATGGCAATGAGATAAAACTTTACTGAAAAACGCTCTCTTGCGGAACCTACAGGATCAATACCGCACTCATAGGGCATGAGTTTTTCCGGAGTAGATTTACGTCTTCCCAGAATTGCAGAAATTCCTATATTAGTAACGGCAAAACCTATCGCAATTGTAAACAATATTAGTATCGGCAAATATTCTAACATAAGTAAACGATTATAGAATTATTTGTAAAAAAGTCAAAGATATTTGCTTTTGTAAAGATGAAGCAACTACAATGCCACGTCCTATAATGATTGATAAAACCTTTTGTTGTTTGCATTTAAAATCTATATTCTTTGAAAGAGATTTGTTTTCGCTGAGCAAAGATCGTTATAAATGGCGGATTTCAGTAAATAATTTGGCGAAGTCTTAGTATATGCGGATTGAAAAAAGTCGGATTTATGATTTGTATTGAAATGGTGTTGTTCCAATTAACCGTGATTTAAAAAATAGCTGATTAAAGGTGTTATTTATCCACGCGGGTGAAACTGGTGGTGAACGGCTTTGAGATGTTGTTTGCTGACATTGGTATATATTTGAGTGGTTGAAACGTTGACGTGCCCCAGCATTTCCTGAACCGAACGCAAATCAGCCCCGTTTTCCAGCAGATGAGTAGCAAATGAGTGCCGTAACATGTGCGGAGAAACAGGCTCATTGATACCTGCTTTTAAGGCGCAATTCTTTACTACAACCCAGATATTTTCCCTCCTTAGCGGCTTTCCCGCCTTAGAAAGAAATAGATAAGCACTATTTTGGCTGTTTTTTAACTTTGGTCTGGCGATATTTAAATAGTTCTGAATTGCCTCAATTGCCTTTGTTCCAAGAGGTACGATACGCTCCTTTGCCCCTTTACCGCGGCATTTTACATAACCGTACTCAAGGTTAATCCAGTCTGTTTGCATTGCAGCCACCTCCGAGACCCTTGCCCCCGTAGCATATAAAAGTTCCAGTATCGCCTTGTTTCTTATCCCTATTTTTGTTTCTGTATCAGGAACTGAAAGCAATTTGTCAATTTTATATATAGGAATAACTGCTGGCAATCTTTTCCATAGCTTTGGCGAGGCAATCGAGGCAAGAGGATTTTTTAGCAGTTTCTCCTCTGAAAGCAGGAATTTGTATAACATGCGAATTGACACAACGGCACGAGCAATGGAGTTGACTGAAAGGCCACGCCGTTTTTCCGAGATTATAAAGCTTGTTATCGTATCAGGACGGACGTCTTTAAAGTCCGATATTTTTTTAGAAAGCAGGAAATTTGTAAATATCTGCAAATCGTGGCTGTAACTCAGAATGGTATTCCTTGATAAGCCGCATTCGACAATGAGGTAGTTTATAAACGACTCGATAAGTTCATCCATATTGTTTGCATCTGGCACGTTTTGATAATTTTTTAATCGTCTAAGACCGCTGAGACACAGAAATAGAGAAACGCGGGAAAATAGTTTATAGTGTCTGTAAAGAAACGAAATTTTATTCTGTGATTCTCTGTTTCCGTGCTTCGGTGGTTATCTTTTCCGATTCGTTTGGGTTAGGATACTCTTTTTCCCCAAGAGACGCATGTACATTTGATAAATAGATGACCATTCAATAAAATCCATATTATCTCCGATTTTACCTTCACTGAATTTCTTGAAGAAAACGGATGGCTTCATCCTGTAAGTACGTTCAAAAGTCTTTAACTCTTTGGTTAATTCCTTGATTTTTGTTTCATAGTTTTTGATTTTGTAATCCAGCATTTTAGCTAGACTCTTGGATATAAATAGGTCATCTCCGTGCTTTTCTATAAATTTCTCCAGATTTTTGACCTTCGACAAGGTTCGCTTCATTATATTCACCTCCTATTGGGATTTCTATGACAAGTACTTTAATGTAAAGTAGTGTGCAATGAAATTTCTACAGTGTGTCGGTGTAAAATCCATTTGATTATGAAATTTATTTTAACATTAAGAAAATACCTAAGCAATCCTAAATTCTGACTGCACAAAAGACAATTATTTTGTGCAGTAGGGTTAGTTATATGCGCAAGCAATGGGATTTTACAAGGGAATTTGCGCTTGATAAAAAGTCACCTGTTGCCATGAATTGTTATTCAATAATCATGCTCTATTGATTTTGAAATTTTTTCGTTTTTGGTTTTTTAGGAGCTTCGTGAATAATGACAGTAAATTCTTCTCCTTCCGAAAACTCTACTTTTTCCAAAGGCTCGATTACGCCATGTGAAAATCTGACCCTGATTGTTCTTGCCACGTTTACCTCTCTTTTTAAATTGTTAATAAAGACTGTTTTGTAAAATATTTACAACCGCCCGGATCTCAAAATGCCTATTGCAAGACCTAATCCAAGAAGACCTGCAAAGATAAATCCCAGAATACCAAGCACCGGAAAACCATGTATCAACGGGCCTTTATTAGCCATGATAATAAGGGAAGAGCCTATAATCAGGGCGGAAATAACAAGACTGAATGAAAGACGATTACTCGACTTGTCCATCTCGGTTATTAGTTTTGAAAGCCCCTGATGTTCAAATTCGATTTTCAGGTTTCCAAGCTTAATCTTCTTTACAATTTCATAAGCATCCTTTGGAATTATCTTCAGGATATCCAATAATTCAGAAGAATAAAGAGCTATATCTTTGAAAATACGTTTTGGGTCGTGTCTTTCGCGCACAAGCCTTTCCACAAATGGCCTCGTATGCGCTATGGTATTAAATTCAGGGTCTAACTGTCTGGCAACGCCATCTATCGTAGCAATTGTCTTTATCATAATGTGAAATTGCGGCGGTATCTTTAACTTATGCCGTGACATTAACTCAACAACCTGCGGCAGTATTGCAGAGATTTCTACCTGTTTCAAAGGGATATCGTAGAAACGTTCCACAAAATCACTGATGCTGCGTTTAAAATCCCGCACGGAACTTTCATCGAAAGTAACTCCGAGCATTTCCAGTGCCTTCAGGATGCCGTTTGTGTTTTTCATGGATACAGCAATCAGGAGACTTACTACGGCGTCACGTGTATCTTCATCAAGCCTGCCCACAATCCCAAAATCCACAAAGGCGGCAGCATTGTTGGGCATGATGAAGATATTGCCCGGGTGCGGGTCTGCATGAAAGAATCCATCTACGAATATTTGCTGAAGGATGGCATTGGCGCCATTTGCAGCAACCGCCTTCTTTTCTTCGTCAGAATGGGGTTGGCTTAGGTAATCATTTAGTCTAATACCTATTATTTCTTCTGTGGTAATGACCTTCGATTTGGTGTAATCCCAAAAGACTTTTGGAATATGAACGGTCGTGCTATCTTTAAAATTTTTACGAAATTTGTCTATATTGTGCGCCTCGTACGTAAAATCAATTTCCTTCGTAATAACCTTAGAAAATTCGTCAACTATACTAATAGGGTCAAAAATCTTGACGTCCTGCATATAACGATTTGCCAAATAGGACAGACTATAAAGGATATCTATATCCGTTTCGATTGTTTTACGGATATCCGGACGCTGCACCTTTACAACCACATTCTCACCCGTTTTGAGTTGTGCCCGATGCGCCTGTCCAAGAGATGCAGCGGCAAATGGAACCGGATCGAAGGTGGAGAATAGTTCGTCAGGATAACTTCCAAGCGATTCTTTTATCTGCTTTCTGACATCTTCATAATCAAACGGAGGGACACGGTCTTGTAGTTTGCTAAGTTCATAGCAAAGGTCTAAAGGAATCAGGTCGGGCCGAACACTCAGGATTTGTCCCAATTTTATAAATGTGGGACCCAGCTCCTCCAGTACTTTTCTAAGCCGTACAGAACGTGATTCCTGCGGCTCTGTAAAACGCCGCAGCACTCTGGTTTTTATGATGCCCCTTCCAATGACATGCTCTGACAAATGGAGCTGCTGGATGGCAAAACCGAATCCGTGTTTGGTTAATATCTTCAGGATTTGGTTGAGGCGGCGTATGTCCCGTATTTTCTGTCCAATTTTTCTTAACTGCATGTATTACCCAAATAGTTCACCACTGATTTTCACGGAATTACACTCCAAATTACATAGGATAATACCAGCAACTACACCAAAATTGCATATCCTTTCAATGATACTCCGTGTTTTCCTGCGGCAAATTCTTTCTTATTCTTCTTTGGCTTCCAGCCTTTTTATAAGTTCCTCAAGTTTTTTCTCCATTTGCAGAAGTTCCTTTCGTGTTGGGATGTCTAGCTTGTGAAGCACATTTTCAACAACCTCTTCGATTTTTGCTTCAATTTCTTTTTTACTTGATAAAACTTTATTAAATATCTCCTTTGCCTGTGCCTTTGCCTCATCCTTCTTGATTTCTCCCTTTTTCACCATATCGTTAATAATTTCTTCTACATTCTCTTTCGTGATTAACAATGCCCCAAAACCAAGACTGATTGCCTTCTCAAAAATATCTGATTTCATAATTACTCTCCTGTAAAAAGTCTAAACGATAACCGTATACTTCACCGCAGAAAATGTTGCGGTCTCAGATTGTTGTTTATTGAGTTTCTCAAGCTTTTTAAGTTAACTTGACATATAGGAATTTCAAACAATTAATCCCTCCACCTTGACGGGGGAGGTTAGGTGGGTGTGAAATATAAAGATTGCTCACCCTCCCTATGTCCCTCCCATCAAGGGAGGGATTGTTTCAATTTGAGTAGCCACCGAAGGTGACCTAATTAAATGTTCAGGAATTTCAAAACACCCTCTTTTGTCATTCCCACCCCTGTTTTCACAGGGGTAAACTTGTCCCCACGAAAGTGGGGAATGGGAATCCATAAGAAAAATGACAGAAAAAGGCACAGTCGTTTTGTTTTGCATTGCAAAACAAAACCTAATTTACAAACCCAACAAACTCCAGAAACCCAAGAAACTCAATAAACTTCTGTTGCCTATGTATTACTTTTGGCAATGTTAAAATTTCTCAAATCTACTCTAAAAGCACAAGCCCAAAAATATTTACCTCATCGTCTTTTGTCTTGAGCGTTTCAATTTTCAGGCTATGGTTCCTTGCCGTTTGATAGACGTCAATGCCGCATGCCTCCATTGATGGTCTGGCTTCAGTTGCATGGATACAGGGTGAAGTGGTTTCACAATTTTCGCATAATTTGCAAGGACCTGCTCCAAGTCCAAAAGCTTTATAAAATCCCACCGAAAATGCCATTTTTTCCATTTCTGATACAATATAACGCATCTGCCAGCTCAGATGTCCGTGCAGAAGCATTGCCTTATTATATTCTTTGAGAATATCCTTCATTTCTTCGTAACTTGGCGCATGGGGCGGGCAGGTTAGTTTTTTCCCGTACTCATCACAACCATATTTGCATTTTAACTGAACCCATCGCGCAGTGGTAATTGTATTGGTATGAATGACTATCGCCTGTTCACAGCCTAATTCCAAAGCCTTCTTGGTTAACGAACCGTACGGCTCGTTGAAATCCTGATGTGATGCAACAACGGATTGAATATTGGGTATTGCTGAATTGTGGGTGTGCATAGACAAAGCTCCTAAATGGTTATTTGTATATTCAGTGTTACTATAAACGAGGTGTAATATTTAATCAAACACTTTTTTTCTTTAAAATATGCTGGTTGGAAGTGTTATTGACAGATGCGATTTATAAAGTATAATTCGTAGCTATGAAGTCAGCCAGGAAACATCCAACTATCAAACAACTCCCTGCACACGAACGACCAAGAGAAAGACTTATCCATGGCGGAGACGAGCAGCTCGCCGATGCCGAACTCTTAGGAATCATCATTCGTGACGGCACAATAAATTACAGCGCAGTTGACATAGCCAAAGAGATTCTTTCGAAGTATGGTGACTTTAGAAAGTTGTATTCAGTCTCTATTAATGAGTTATGCAAAATAGACGGGATAGGACCAGCACGGGCTGCACAGATTAAAGCCGCTCTGGCTATTGCCAAACGATTTTCTAAAACTTCTATAATGCCAGGCCAACAGTTTAAACACAGCAAAGAAATTTATGAGCATTTTCACGAACAATTACGCGACAAGAAACAAGAGGTATTCCTCGCGGTTTTACTGGACAATAAAAACTGTATTATTAAAGTACAAACAGATGTATTTAAAGGCAGTTTGACTTCCAGCATCGTTCATCCAAGAGAAGCATTCAAGGCGGCAATCAAGGAATCTGCCGCATCCGTAATCTTTGTGCATAATCATCCCTCAGGCGACCCAGAACCCAGCAAGGAAGACATACAGATAACACAACGATTGGCAGAGGCAGGAAACATAGTCGGCATAAAAGTCCTGGATCATATCATAATCGGCAATGGACGTTTCGTAAGCCTCAGAGAGACAGGTATTATATCTTGACAATGGTTTTTGATATGCTTATACTTGCTTTTGTTACTTATCGCTCTACATGCCTCCGTCAACGTATTAATCCTTAAATCTTGAATACGTCTTACCTGTTAATCCGTTATTTAAGGTTTTAAAATATGTTTTTGGCAAGTATTCGTTTGTGAATAGTCTTTAGGGTAAATAACATAATCAGCGCCCATAGCTCAATTGGATAGAGTCACGGACTACGAATCCGGAGGTTGGAGGTTCAAATCCTCCTGGGCGCGTTTTTAAAATTTATATAATAATAAAACAAGGTGATGGTTTCTGTTATGGAAGATGCTACAAGCAGACATGAATATTTCATGAGACAGGCTATTATTGAAGCAGAAAAGGCTGTGGAGAAGGATGAGGTGCCTGTAGGAGTTGTGATTGTTTACGAGAACCATATTATAGCCCGTGCACATAATCAAAGGGAAATGCTCAACGATCCCACTGCCCATGCTGAAATGATAGCAATAACACAGGCTGCAGATTATTTACAGAACTGGCGTTTGACAGGAACAACTATCTATGTTACTTTAGAGCCTTGCGCAATGTGCGCCGGGGCAATGGTGCAGGCGAGGATTGATACCCTTGTTTATGGAACTGTGGATAAAAAGGCTGGGGCATGCGCATCAGTTATGAATCTAGTTCAGGAACCCAGATTTAATCATCGCCTGGAGGTCATACCAAATATCCTTGCCGATGAGTGCAAGTACATATTACAAAAGTTCTTCTTAGAAAATTGCCGTAAAGGATAAGCTATATTAATTTGTATGTAGAAAGTTGTTAAATTATATACATGGAGAGGTGCCAGAGTGGTTGATCGGGACGGTCTCGAAAACCGTTTCTCGCTTAAAAGCGGGACGTGGGTTCGAATCCCACCCTCTCCGCCAGTAAAAATAACGAAATTGGGAATATGGGAAGTTGCGAACGTGATAATTTCACGACTTCGCAATCTCACAACCTCCCAACTTCCAGTTTAACTTTAGTATTTTAATGGCTTTGTGTTATAATTTTTAAAATGCACATATTTTAGGAGAGGTGTCAGAGAGGCCGAATGAGCGCGCTTGGAAAGCGCGTATACTGACAAAATCGGTATCGCGGGTTCGACTCCCGCCCTCTCCGCCAGTTTGTTTTATAATCGGCCGTGCTAGATGGGGAGCTAGCGGTTCCCTGTAACCTGCAACCCGCTACAGCAGGATCGATCGCTTTTCAGAGGAACCACAGACTATTAGTCTTGTCTATGTAAGTGGCGTTGAGGGCTGGATCTCATGCAATAGGAGATGATGTGAACCTGGTCAGGTGCGGAAGCAAGCAGCCATAAGCATTCATCCTTATGTGCCGTGATTAAATCTGGTCTGAGCTTACTACTTAGACAAACTAA
The DNA here is from genome assembly GCA_023261445.1 of Planctomycetota bacterium. Lineage (GTDB taxonomy): Bacteria > Planctomycetota > Brocadiia > Brocadiales > Brocadiaceae > 2-12-FULL-39-13. Next base: position 9,928 of record JAHFOX010000031.1, on the reverse strand, counting down.
TTGGAATGGGAACGAAGAAAAGTGCACGGCCTTTTACAAAATTTTTTAATAGTATACACATTCTTCGTGTTCGCAAATACTTACTGTCTCATAATTTAGTTTCCTAAATTTCACGCAATATAAAAAATTGATAAGAAAGTGTATTGATATAGATTAAATAACAAAGTATAATTCTATAGTTTAAATGTTTTTCTTGATAATCCGAGGTGTTTAGCTAATGTCCTATGTTGTATTGGCTCGCAGATATCGTCCCCAAACCTTTGAGGATGTAGTTGGACAAGAGTCTATTGTGACGACCCTCAGGAATGCTATTCATTCCAACAGGGTTGCTCACGCCTATTTGTTGGCAGGTCCCCGTGGTGTAGGCAAAACATCCGTAGCGCGTATATTGTCCAAGGCGTTGAATTGCCAGCACGGTCCTACCGAAACACCTTGTAATGTCTGTGACATTTGCCGATGCATATCTGATGGTAATGACATTGACGTTTTGGAAATTGACGGCGCTTCAAACAGGGGCATTGATGAGGTTAGAAATATCCGTCAGAACGTAGACTACGCCCCGTCAAGGGCGCGCTTTAAGATTTATATCATTGATGAGGTACACATGCTCACCCGTGAAGCATTCAATGCGCTACTAAAAACCCTCGAAGAACCACCTGCACACGTTAAATTCATTTTTGCCACAACTGCGGCCAACCGCCTTCCCGAAACAGTTCAATCACGATGCCAGCGGTTCGACTTTAAGAATATTTCCACACAGGATATTGAAAAGAGACTCCTCGATATATGCAAGAAAGAAGGTGTGCAAATTGAGCCGTCTGTCCTTCAGATAATTGCAAGACACGCAAGGGGTGGATTGCGAGATTCTCAATCGGTTTTAGACCAACTCCTCTCTTTCTGCAAGGACACAATCTCTCTGGAAGATGTAAATTTTGTTTTGGGCTGTATTGATGAAGATAAGATACTGGGAATATTTGACAGCTTCGTAAAAAAAGACACGTCTTCTGCTTTAAGAATTGTAGATAGTATTCTAAATGAAGGGAAAACCTGCGGGGAATTTATAGACCAATTGCTTTTATGTGTTAGAGACCTTTTGATCTTTTCCTCCTGTGGTCAAGATACAAAATGGCTTGAGTTTAATGCGTCGTTGGTGGAACGATTCGGAAAATCCTTTTCCAGCGATACCTTAATGTACATGGTTCAAATACTTTCCGATACGAGGACACGCACAACCGATTCACTTTTGCAACGCATTTTGCTTGAGATAGCCATGATCAAATTATGCCGGGCAGAATCAGTTGTTTCATTAAAAGAAATTACAGAAATGATTGCATCGTTGGAAGGCAGGATTGGACAGCCTGATAGTAAAACTACAGTAAAAAATGAGAATATTGCACTTCCCCCCAAAAAAGCCGCTAAACAAATTATTTCAGAACCAAAAGAAGAATATCGTACATCAAAAAATGACAATAAAAATATAGAAATATCATCCGATGAAAAAAATGTGTGGGAAAAAATTCTTACAGCAATACAAAACAAGAAAAAATCTACATGGGCTTTATTGAGAGAAGGCCGATTTGCCGGGTTCAAGGATGGAGAAATCGTCATCGAATTTCCCAGTAATTATTACCTTCATAAGGAAAAACTTGAGCAAGCAGAGGAAAAGAAACTTATGGAACAGTGCGCAAAAGAGATAATAAAAGGCAATGTAAAATTAAAACTCGCAGTATCGAAGAATGGAAGTCCCGAAAAAAACAAGGCAAATCTATCTATAGGTCGGAATGCTTTTAACCAACAAACAGCTAATTCAACATTTTCAGAACCTGTAGTTAAAAAGACCTTAGAATTGTTTGGCGGTCATGTCATTAAGGTAAATAAATAGAGGAGGTAACATGATGAAGGGCATGGGTAATATTGCAGAAATGATGAAACAAGCGCAGAAGCAGGCTCAAAAAATGCAAAAGCAAATGGAAGAAATTCAAAATGACTTAAAGGAACGCGTTATTGAGGCTAGTTCTGGCGGTGGAATGGTTACTGTACACATGAACGGAAAGCAGGAAATCCTTTCTATCAAGATAGACCCTGAGGTGGTGGATCCAAAGGATGTTCAAATGCTGGAGGATCTTATTGTATCCGCTGTTTCACAGGCGTTTAAGAAGTCACAAGAATTGTACCAATCCGAAATGGGAAAACTCACAGGAGGATTAAATATCCCCGGACTGCCGGGAATGCTTGGCGGTGGAATGTAAGTAACTTATGTTGTTCTGAAACAAATTTTAAGAGGTTTTTTAGTTTGAGCACGTATCCGCAATCAGTGATAAAACTTATAAACGAATTCGAGAAAATGCCGGGCATAGGACAAAAGACGGCAGAGCGTCTTGCATGTTATGTCTTAAAACAGTCTGTTGAAGAAGCCATGCAGATTGCTTATGCAATCCGCGATGTAAAAAAACACATAAAAATCTGTTCTGTTTGCTTCAATGTTTCAGAAAGCAACCCGTGTCACATTTGCACTGACAATAACAGAGATAGTTCAGTAATCTGCGTGATTGAACAGCTTGCAGACCTTTTGACTATCGAAAAGACAGGTAAATACCGAGGACTTTATCACGTGTTGCAGGGACATATTTCGCCGTTAGAAGGCATTACTCCTGAATCTTTAACGATTGAAAAACTCCTGCAACGGGTTAAAGGGGACCATGTCAAAGAAGTTATCATTGCAACAAACTTGAATATGGAAGGAGACACAACTGCTTTATATATGCATAAACAGTTATCTTCAACGGGGGTGCGTGTTACAAGACTTGCCCGCGGTTTGCCAACAGGAAGCTATCTGGAGTATGCAAATACAGCAATTGTTGCCGATGCCATAAATTGTCGAAGCGAAATGAAATGATAGTCGTTTTTTACGGAAGGTAATATTTTATGAGAATGCAGTCGTCTTTAATGCCTCAACTTCAGCAAAAAATGAAGTTGTCTCCACAAATCATCCAGTCAATTGAAATTCTACAATTACCACTGTTAGCCCTTGTTGAACACATTCAACAAGAACTGGTAGATAATCCTGTACTTGAAGAAGTAGTTGAAGAAAAGAAAGATGAAGATGCTAAAGAGGCTGACGACTCAGTTCAAGAGGCAGCGGCTGAGGTAAAAAGCGACGAATTTGACAAACTGGGTGCGATGGCTGATGATTGGCGTGACTACTATTCACAAACCATAGTCCGCAGGAACAATCTTTCAGAAGAACGCGACCAGAAACAAGAAGCATTGGAAAATACCGCCGCTAAACAAATGTCCCTGCACGATTATTTGATGGGGCAACTATCATTAATTGATATCCCAAAACACCTTATAGAGGCATGCGAAAATATTATTTATTCCATAGACAAATCCGGATACCTGTCTGATACGTTAGAAGAAATTGCGCAATTTCTCGAAACGCCTCTTCCTATTGAGGACATCAAGGAGGCTCTGAAAATTGTTCAATCATTAGAACCGCCCGGTGTTGGAGCCAGAAATTTACAGGAATGTTTGGTATTGCAACTCGATAAACGTGATGCAAATTATAAGTTAACAAGGGAATTGCTCCTCAATCATTTAGAAGATATTGAAATGAAGAAGTATCCTCTGATAGCCAAGAAGACTGGGCAAAGGCTGGAGGTAATCAAGAAGCATGTCGAGTTTATCCGCACGTTAAATCCAAAACCAGGTTCTATTTTTTGCGATGAAACCGTTCCATACGTGGTTCCTGAAGTAAAAGTAGAATTTATAGATGGGAAATACGAGGTGTTTCTGGTTGATAACGCTAATCTTCCGCATTTACACATTAGTTCCTTTTATAAGAAATTTTTAAGTGAAAACGGGGGTGATAATTCTACCAGCCAATATATACAGAAGAAGATTGAGTCGGCGAAATGGCTTATTGATGCAATTGAACAGAGGCGTAGCACGTTGTACAAGATAGCCTGCAAAATAGTAGAATTGCAAACTAATTTTCTCGATGAGGGCATTCATAAACTCCGAACGCTAAAAATGCAAGACGTCGCTGATATTGTCGGAGTGCACGTCTCAACAGTAAGCCGTGCCATTGCTCACAAATATATTCAGACGCCACAGGGAATATTTGAGCTTAAATTTTTCTTTACAGGGGGTTTTCAGAATTTGGACGGATCAATGGAATCTTGGGAAGCAGTAAGACAAAAACTCTCAGAAATTATTGCAAAAGAAGATAAAGCCAATCCGCTCAGTGACGAAGAGGTTGCAGAAAAATTGTATGCATCGGGCGTGTCTATTGCCCGAAGAACAATTACAAAATATCGTCGAATTATGAAACTACCATCCTCAAGACAAAGGAGAGAATATTAATATGCGTCAAAAACCGTTCATATCCACTATCGTCCTTTCCATCGCAAGCATAGCTATTCTTTTGAGCCTGACAGGCTGCTTTACCACTGATAGTTACCACAACAAACAGCACATCAATACAATTAACAAGGACATGGATTCTATGCACAAGGATATTGATAGAGTGCTTGGCATTGATGAGCCATCCCCGCTTGTAGAAAAGGAATAGCATTCCAAAGGACATGCAACCTCAAAATACAAAAAACCCAATATTAATCCCAGATTATAAATTTAATGCTAAAGAATTTCAAAGCTGCTTAAACCCACTAAATACGCAAAAAACACAAAAGAGTATAATTTCCGGACTTGATTAAAAATAGTTTTGCGAACTTTCGTGTATTTCGTGGGCCGTCTTTAAAGTTGCCGAAGGCTTAGTTTAATTTAACGCCTAAACTCCACGAGGTATTAATGGGTTTTGACCTGATAATAAAGAATGGAACTGTAATTGACGGAACCGGAATGCCCAGTAAAAACGCAGACATCGGCATTAAGGACGACAAAATCACTTTAATAGATTGTCTTATCCCGGAAAATAACTGTTCCGTCATTTATGCAAATAAGATGATTGTTGCTCCCGGGTTTATTGATATACACTCCCATAGTGATTTCTTATGGCTTATCCGCAAAGAGAGCGACAGCAAGATACTTGACGGTGTGACTACTGAGATATGCGGCAACTGCGGTTTATCGGCTTTTCCATTACGCGGAAAAGTATTAGAAAGACGGGCACAAGGATTGGAGAAATATGGCATCGTTCTGACGTGGAAAACGGCATCAGAATTCTACGATATGGCAGAAAAAGCCAAGAGTTCTATTAACAGGGCATTTCTTGTAGGCCATGGAAATATCAGGGCATGCACTATTGAATATGAAAACAGAAAACCCGAACCGCATGAATTAGATCAAATGCGCAAAGACCTTAATGAATCCCTGAAGGCGGGCGCTTTCGGCATGTCAAGCGGTTTGATTTACCCGCCGGGTTGTTATGCAGCGAAAGAGGAAATAATAGAGCTGTGTAAGGTCGTGAAAGACTTTTCTGGCTTTTATGCAACTCATATACGCAACGAAGGCGATACGCTTGAAGACGCAATTAAAGAGGCTATTGAAATATCAAAACGTTCCGGGGTCAGATTGCAAGTATCACACCTTAAAACCTCAGGAAGCAGTAATTGGCGCAAGATAAATAATGTAAAAACAATAATTAACCGGGCTGTCAACGAAGGGATTGACGTCACCAGCGACCGCTATCCCTATATTGCCGCCGCTACCGATCTGGATGTCATACTGCCTAATTGGGTTTACGAAGGCGGCATTGAGGAGCAGATACAAAGATTAAAAGACACAAATACCAGAAAACAAATTGCAAAGGAACTGTCTCAGACAGAAAATGACAATTTCTGGGATGGGATAATGATTTCATCCGTTTACTATGATAAAAACAAGTGGATGGAAGGCAAAACGATTACAGAAATTTCCAATAAGCTAAATAAACCTCAACTAGAGACAGTTTTCGATTTACTCATTGAAGAAAACACAAGGGTTGATATTTTTCTATTCAGTATGTGCGAGGAAAATTTGGAAAAGATATTAAGCTGGGATTTTGTGTTTATCGGCTCTGACAGCTCCATGCGCGCAAATCAGGGTATTCTTAGCGAAGGCAAACCGCATCCCCGCAGTTACGGGACTTTTTCCCGTGTTTTAGGAAGATTTTGCAGAGAAAGGAAACTCCTTTCGCTAGAAAAGGCAATCCAAAAGATGACTGGACTGCCTGCTCAAAAGGTCGGTCTGGATAAGAGAGGATTATTAAAAGAAGGATATTTTGCTGATATAACCATTTTTAATCCGGATAAAATTATAGACAAAAGCACATTTACAGAACCTCATCAATATTCTGAAGGTATAGAATACGTAATAGTGAACGGAAAGATTACTATAAAAAACGGCGAACATCTCGGCGCAACTAATGGCCGTATATTGCGAAAATCGTAATAAACAGACATTGACAAATGAGTGAAAATTTACCTAACAAAGAAAAATCAGAAATTGAGGCAAAATTCATCTGTCCCGATGGGCTTGCTTTAGATGACCTTCTGGGCATAATTGGTACTATGGGATGCCAATATATCAAGGAAACGCCTTGCCTTCAGACGGATGTTTATTTTGATACACCCAGTTATATGCTTCTAAATTCCAATGTTGCTCTGCGCATACGTCAGCGTGGCGAAAATTATATGGGTGCATATAAGTCATCTGAAAAGCAAAAAGGCGCTATCTTTGAGCGTAAGGAATGCGAATGGATACTTTCTGATAATGAAGTTAAAACGTGGAATGAAGAGAAAAAACCAACCATCCCGCCAACTGTTATAAACAAACTAAATCTATCAGGACAAATCTTAAGAAAAGTGCTGGTAGTCGAAACACAACGTCACACAGCAACAATCAATAATAACGAATTTAAAACCGAAGTGTCTCTTGACAACGTAACCTTTCGCGGACACAAAGGTCAAATACCCTATCGGGAAATTGAAATAGAGCTGTTAACGGGGCGATTTGAACAGTTTGAACAATTGATTAAAAATATACAGAATCGTTTAAAACTACAATCCGCCGTAGATTCAAAATACAAAAAAGGAATGATGTTGGTTGGAAAATATGGCATTAAAACGCAGTAATTGCACAAATTGGTAATTTAAGAAATTGTCTCCACTTTATTTTTGCCGTTTGCTTTTGCCTTGTACATGACATCGTCTGCCCGTTTTATAAAAGTATCTATTATATCTTCCCCTTTAAATTGCACTACCACTAAACTTACCGTTATTTTTCCTACTTTATGAAAATTATATTCTTCAATTTTACTTCTTATTCTTTCTGCTAGTTCGCTTGCCTTTTCTATACTTGTATTAGGGACAATTATTACAAACTCCTCTCCACTCCACAAGGTCGTTTTGTTTATTAAAAATCCGTGTTTCATTCGTGTGAATCAGTGGCTAAGAAAATTGAAGTGCGAAAAAGCAAATATAGCCACGGATTAACACAGATTGAACACGGATAAAAAAATGAACTTAAAGCATGAAGAAATAACAAAGGACATAATTGGTTCAGCTATTTAGGTTCAAGTTATAAACTTGAACCCGCCAAGGGGGAGAAAAAGGGGCATTAGTTTTATCTGCGTTTGTCTGCGTCCCATTGCAGGATTTATGTTGCATTTTAATTGTAAACTTTATATAAGTGTACACTTTAAAACCTATTTAAAGCGCATTATTGCGGCAAAAAACGGTTTTGCACGCAATAGATATAACAAACGAGGAACAGAGACGGCCTGTGCCTCGTAGTTAACACTTGTTGAGATTCCAGTCCAAAGATATGGCTGCGTATTCAGTTGAACGACAAGACTATAATTTGTTTGTGCCTGAATTATGATTAATACAGACATTTTAGGAGCCGTTATTCTCATCCTCTTCAGCCATGTTATTGCAAATGCCGTACTTGCAAAACAAATTATGCCGTTCATCCTGTCTATCCCTGTCAAAAAAGGTTGCGCTATGACTAATAAACATCTTTTATGGGCTTTTTCTTTCAAATTAAATTGTTACAACTATTTTACATGAGGATATAAAAATATTGTCAAAAGGAGGTGATGGAAAAATGAAAAACAATTTCCTGTCAAATGTAGGATGGGTGAAGCGGCATGCCCCTGCATGCCTTGAGCAGGGGAGCGCACCCATCAATAAAAAACCAACCGCAGGATGGGTCCGGCGGCTTGTCCTCGAACACAATCGGGGAATCACACACATCAACATCTTCTTAATTGCAGCATTTCTCTGTAGTAACCGCATCATCCACGCAGCCGACATGACGGCAAAACTCAAGGACGAACACTGCAAGCAGCGGTTTTTCCATCACAAACGCAAGCGGTACCGCTACCGCCCGTTTCGGGGGCGATGGTAAAGTAGGCATCGGTACGACCACGCCATCAACAGCGCTTCATGTGATTGGCACGGTCACGGCAACGGGATTTTCTGGCGATGGTTCGCAATTGACAGGCATTTCTGCGTCATCGGTCGGCAATAACTCCGTAAGCAGCGCTTCCATCGTTGATGGGACAATTGCAAGCGCCGATTTGGCGTCAAACATCAGCATCAGCACCACAGGCACGCTGTCCGTGGCAAGCGGAAATTTTGTAGTGGACAGCGCAGGCTCTATGACGGCAAAGGTGATTACCTCTACGGGTTCAGTAACCGCATAGGCCATCACAACAACCGGCACGTTAACGGCGTCGGGTAATTTGAATATTGATTCCGGAACGTTGTTCGTGGATTCGGTTAATAACCGGGTAGGCATCGGGACGACTACCCCAAGCTCGCCGTTGCATATAGAAGGAACGTCTAGTGGGCCGGTTCCTTTGACCTTGATTAAGGACGCGGACCGTTTCCCTCTGGACATTGTTTCGACTGAAGCGGGCGCCTATCCCCACTACATTCGTTTCTACAGAAACTCCGCCAGTCCTGCCGCAAATTACGATATTGGTACACTGGCATTTGAGGGTAATGACAGCACAAGCGCTCGTCGGGGGTATGGGTATGTCGGAGGGAGAATTATAGATACCACGAGTACGAGTATCGATAGCGTTATTTTCTTCAAGACAACATCGAATAATTCCGAAGTCGAGCCGATGACAATCTCGGGGACTAACGTTGGTGTTGGTACCACGACCCCGAATACACAATTGCATGTGAATGGTAGCTTGACGAGTATTGGTTCAAGTCTCTTCCGCATCTCTGACTCTACAGCGCCCGGCGGGTATCTTGAGATACATGAAGGAACAGGGGTGGCGAATCAGTTTATCCCTCGCCTTGTAGGACGCGCTTTAGGTACTGGCTATGCGGGTCGAGCTGGACTTCAGATTATCGGTGAGCCGGGAGAGGATGGGTCCGATGACGAGGCTGTCGTGATCGTGGGCCGTACGTCTGCAGGAGGGAATCTTTCCAATGCCAATATTCTCGAAGTATGGAATGGTGCAGGTACGGAGCAATTGGTTGTAGGACCGTCCGGCAACGTAGGCATCGGCACCACCACTCCGTCAACTGCGCTCCACGTTGTCGGCACAGTCACGGCAACGGCAGGTGATATAGTGGTAATCGGCGGTTCTTTTATAGACGATGGTACGACACTGAACGTGCCTGATTATGTTTTTGATGCTGATTACCACCTGAAACCCCTCACACAGGTAAAGGAGTACATGGAGAAGCATAAACACCTTGACGGACTCCCTGACATGAACGACAAAAAGGGATGGGCATCGCTGAGTATGCAGGACCGCGACATGAAGCTGCTAGAAAAAATCGAGGAGCTAACACTTTATCTTATTCAGAGTGAATGCCGAAAACGATACATTAAATGCGGCAAATGACGTATTAAAGGCAAGGCTTACGGCATTAGAAGAAGAGGTGGAGATAATGCAATGTTCGAATCGAATCCGGTAATCCGGCAAAAAACAAATAATCTTTTACCACGAAGGGCACGA